>DATGLL010000100.1:0-38024 GCA_035294145.1 Candidatus Dormiibacterota bacterium
TCGTGGGGCCCCCCGGGGCGCGGCCATCCCCCTGGGCGGCCGCCCGCCGGCAGAGGGCCGGGGGAGACGGTCCCGGCGCTCGACCGGTGGCCACGGCGTGCGCTCGCGGCAAGGCCGGGAGCGTTCCACGTCTCCCCGCTCGGCGCGGGGCCGACCTCGGCGCCACCCGCCCCCCAGGCCCCGCTCGGCCGCCTCCTCAGGCTCGCCGGACCACCCCATCGCCCCCTGATCAGGCAACCGTCGGCAACCCCTCTCCGTCGCACAGGCAGGGATGTGGATGGACGCCGGGGTTCGCTCCCCTCTCGGGAGGTGTCGCCGCAACCGAGCCGAGATCGTGGCGGCGTCGCCGCTGGTTCGTCTTCTCACCGCCTGGCCGATGGCGGTGCCGGAGCTGGTGCACCTCCCCTGGGCCGATGAGGGGCGTGTCCGGCTCGTGCGGTGGAGGCCCGGCGCGCCCGGCGGTGACCGGGCCTTGGTGCCCCGCCCTACAATGGGGAGTCCGATGCGCCGTCAGCACTGCGTCGCGGATGTGCCCGCGTACCGATCGATGCAGACGGGGTAGGGCGCCCTCGCCGATCGCTCCCACTCGCCCACCGGAGGTTCTCGCACCGCCACGATGAGCCGATCCCAGACCACGTCGACGGCCGCGGCCATGGCCACGGCCTACGATCCCGGCGCCGTCGAGGCCGGTTGGTACGCACGTTGGGAGGAGGCAGGGTTGTTTCGTGCCGATCCCCGGAGCCCCAAGCCGAAGTACTCGATCGCGCTCCCTCCGCCCAACGTGACCGGTGAGCTGCACATGGGCCACGCGGTCAACGCTGCCCTTCAGGACGTCTGGGCGCGCTACCGCCGGATGACCGGGTACGAGGTGCTGTGGCTCCCCGGCACCGACCATGCCGCCATCGCCACCCAGAACGTGATCGAGCGCCAGCTGGCCCAAGAGGGGACGACCAAGGAGGAGATCGGTCGGGAGGCCTTCCAAGCGCGGGTGGAGCGCTGGTACCAGGAGGTGGGCCAGACCATCATCTCCCAGTTCCGCGAGCTGGGCGCCTCGCTCGACTTCTCGCGAACCCGCTTTACCATGGACGAAGGCTACGTCCGCGCTGTTCGGACCGCCTTCGTGCACTACTACGAGAAGGGCTGGCTCTACCGTGGGCCTCGCATCGTCAACTGGTGCCCACGCTGCCGGAGCGCGATCTCCGATCTGGAGGTCGAATGGCGCGAGCACACCGATGTGCTCTACTCCATCCGCTATCCGGTCGTCTCCCCGGAGATGCCCTCCGGGGAGGAAGGGGAGCGATCCCTGGTCATCGCCACCGTGCGGCCGGAGACGATGCTGGCGGATACGGGCGTTGCCGTGCACCCGAGCGATGGGCGTTACCGACACCTGGTGGGGGAGCAGGCGGTGCTCCCCCTGGTGGGCCGTCGTCTCCCCATCGTCGCCGACGAGGCTGTGGATCCCGATTTCGGGACCGGTGCCCTCAAGGTGACGCCTGGCCACGACCCCCTGGACTGGGAGATCGGACGGCGCCACGGCCTGGCCGTGGTCAACGCCATGCACCCGGATGGGCGCATGAACGTCCCCGATCTCCCTGAGTACGACGGGCGGCCTGCGCTTGAGGCCCGCGAGCAGGTGGTGCGCGATCTCCAGGCCGGCGGGTACTTGGTCGACTCCCGCCCGCACGTGCACCAGGTGGGGCATTGCGATCGCTGCGGGGCGGTCCTGGAGCCGATGGTGTCGGAGCAGTGGTGGCTGCGGATGGATGAGCTGGCACGAAGGTGCCAGGAGGCCAGCGCGCAGGGAAAGGTGCGTTGGCATCCCGCTCGTTTCGAGCGCACCTACCTGGACTGGCTGGCGGGGATTCGGGACTGGTGCGTGAGCCGGCAGCTCTGGCTCGGCCATCGGATCCCTGTCTACACCTGTGGGAACGGCCACGTCTTCGCCTCCGTGGAGGAACCTGAGCGCTGCCGCACCTGCCAGGATGGGCTGCTCGTCCAGGACCCCGACGTCCTCGACACCTGGTTCTCCTCGGCGCTGTGGCCCTTTGCCACCCTGGGCTGGCCAGCGGACACGGAGGACCTCCGGGCCTTCTACCCCACCTCCCTCAACGTCACCGCCCGGGACATCATCAACCTCTGGGTCACCCGGATGATCTTCAGCGGCCTGGAGCTGATGGGTGAGGTGCCCTTCAGCGACGTGATGATCAACGCGACCATCCAGGCTGCCGACGGGCGGCGCATGAGCAAGTCGCTCGGTACCGGCGTGGACCCGCGGGAGATCGTGCGCCGGTACGGGGCCGATGCCTTGCGGGCCTGGGCTGCGCAGGTGGCGATGTCCAGCCAGGACGTGCGCTACGACGAGAGCCGCATCGAGGGCTTTCGGCGGTTCGCGAACAAGCTGTGGAACGCCACCCGCCTGGTCCTCGCCGATCTCAACGGGGTGCCGCCGTCGGTGACGGAGGTGGAGCTCGGGCTGATGGATCGATGGGTCCTCTCACGCCTTGACCGCACGGTCGCCGCGGTCACCGAGCACATCGAGGACTACACCTTCACCGGGTCCGTGAGCGCCCTCTACGAGTTCGCCTGGCACGACTTCTGCGACTGGTACCTGGAGGCGGCCAAGCCACGCCTGCGGGCGGGGGAGAGGGCGGCGCAGGCGGTGGCCACGCACGTGCTGGACGTCGTCTTGCGCCTGCTCCACCCTTTCATGCCCTTCGTCACCGAGGAGCTCTGGCACCGGCTGCCGGGTGATCGCGACTTCCTGGTCCGTATGCCCTGGCCGCGCCCGGCGGGGCGCCAGGATCCCGCGGCCGAGGCGACCGTCGGCCGCCTGATCGCGCTGGTGGAGGAGGTGCGTCGGGCACGACAGGTGACCGGCGCGCCGCGTCGGGGGGGGCGCCTGCTACTGGAGGAGGAGGTCGAGCCGGAGCTGGCCTCCACGGTGGCGGAGCTGGCCGCGGTGGATCTGGTCGGGAGCCTGCCAGAGCCTGGCATCGTCCTGTCCCAGGTGGCCGGCCGTGTCGCCTTCCCTGCTGCCGGGGAGGGCGGCTCCGTCCACCGAGCCACGCGCCAGCGGCTGGAGCGTGAGCTCGATCGGGTACGTGCCCGCCTGGCCAACCCGGAGTTCACGGGGCGGGCCCCGGCCCAGGTGGTCGAGAGGGAACGTGACCGGCTAGCCGAGCTGGAAGCCGCGCTGGAGCGCATCGGGCCGGCGTGACCGGCACGAGGTGGGCGTCGCCCCGGTCCAGAACCTCCTAAGCTAGCCGGCGATGCCCTCGGCTGCCATGCTCGCCCCGCCAGCTTTGCTGGCGGTGGCGGCGATCCTTGCTTGCTCCCTGGGCCAGCTCGCGGCCCAGGCCGGACGGGTCATCGGCGCCCTCGCTGCTTGGCTTGCCATCGGGGTGGAGGTGGCCGGATGGTGGTGGGGAGGGCGGGTGCCGCTTGAGTTCACCGCTCCCATCAGCCTGGGGGGGGTCCCGCTCGGCCTCAAGCTGGACAGCTCGATCTTCGCTCTGCAGACGGTCACCCTGCTTGCCTTGGCCTTGCTGCTCACCTTTCAGCCTCAGGGCTCGGGACGGGCAGCCCTGGCGAGCCTGGCCGGGGGGGTGGCGCTGAGCACCCTGGCGGCCAACAGCCTGGCCCTGACCGCTTTGGGCCTCAGCGCCTGCGCCGGCCTCCTCCGGGTCGCCCTTGCCTGGGACGAGCAGGAGGCGGTCGAGGCCGCCTGGGGGACGCTCTCCCTGGCCTGGATCGTCCTGCTATGGGCCGCCGTGCTCCTGGAGGTGGTCGGGGGGACGTCGGTCTACTCGGCGGTACCGGTGACCGCCCTCCAGGTGCCGGTCTTCTTGCTCGTGGCCGTGGCCGCCCTCCTCTGCACGGGGGCGCTGCCGTGGCGAACCTGGGTCTCGCTCATCTGGGCACGTGAGCGGCCGGCAGGGGGGACGCTGGCCCTGGCCGTCATGGTCCCGCTGGGGTTCTCGCTCCTCCTACGCGCCTATGCGCTCGGGGCGGGTGAGTGGCCGGCGAGCTGGCTCCACTCGTTGCTGACCGGTCTCGGTGCCTTGACCGCCCTCGCCGCCGCGGGCCGGGCGCAGGCAGCGGGGTCGGTGCGGATGATGCGGGCTGAGGCGCTTCCCCTGGGGGCGGGACTCACCCTCATGGCGCTGGCCCTGGGGACGCCGCTGGGTGTGGCGGCGGCGGTTCTCTCCTTGGGCGGATTGGGGCTCACCACCGGTCTCCTCCCCTCGCTGCCGGATGAGGGACCGGCCGGCTCCATTGGCGATGCCCTCGTCTTCGGGACCCCACCTGCGCTGGTCTTTGGAGGATGGCTCCTGTGCGTCCAGGCCGCGCTCGAGGCAGGCCCGATGACCGGTCTCATGGGGTTGGCGGGAGCCCTCGCCTGGCTGGTGGGGTTGGCGGCGGTGGCTCGGGCGACCTGGCTTCCCCCCCCGACCGTGCCCCGCTCGGGTTCGCTGACCGGCTTCGCCGCCGGCGTCGGGCTTCTCCTGGCGGGAGGGGTTGGGTTGGGCGGTCTGACCGCGCTGGTCGCGATGCCGGTGGCATCGGACCTGATGTCGCCATCCTCCCATGCTCCCGCCATCCCGTACCTGGGAGGCGGGGTGGCTGGGGTCGTTGCCCCCTCGGGGAACTGGCCGGCGGGGGTGCTCGGGGGGGTGGTCGCTGCCGTGGGGGTGGCGCTCCTCTGCTTGGCCGGCCTCTTCCGAAGGCGGGGTTGGGGATTGCGCCAGCGGTCGTCGGAGCCAGCGGAGGCGCGCGCTCGCGGCCACCGGAGCTTGCCCATCCTCGAGGTGGGGCCGTTCCTCGATCTCTCCTGGTGGGGCCTGCCGGTCCAGGCCGCCATGCGGCTGCGGGGGCTGCGGCTTCCGTCCCAATACCGCAGCCTGGTACGCCTCCGCGCGCTCGGTGCCGCGACGATGCGAAGCCGACCCTGGTTTTGGGCCCTGGTAACCGTGGCCTTGGCCTTGGTGGTGACGCGCTGATGGAGGCCGTGGCCGCCATCGGTGCGGTGCTGGCCTGGCTCGGGGTGAGCCTGGTCTCCCTCGCCGACGCGCGTCGTGGCCTGGCGGTCGGGCTGTTCGGGACCACCGTTGGCCTGACGCTGGCGGCGGTGGCCTCCGGCCGATCGCCGCTGGGGGCTGCTGCCCTGGCCGCCGGAGGGGTGATCGGCGCCGTGCTCCGGCTACGCGACGGGGAGCCTGGCTGGGGCCTCATGCGTCCGGGCTCGACACCGCGTCTGGTCGCGGCCGTGCTCGTCTTCCTGGCCGCGGTGGTGCTGGTGGGGTCGAGCCTGGGGGTCCCCGTCGGGGTTGCCAGGCTGGGGGCGGTCGCGGTCGCTTTGCTCGCGTTGCTCCGGCTCATGACGGTCGAGCACCGCTCCTCCGCGCTCGGAGCCGGTGCTACGCTGGCGCTCGGCCTGGGGGCGCTTGGCGATGGGCCGGCGTTGGTTGCGGCGGCCGCCGCCGCGGTCGGCCTGGGCGCCCTGAGGGCGACCGAGGACCGGGCCGGCACGTGACCACGCTTCCCCTCCCGTCCCGAGCCCAATTGCCGGCGTGGGAGCTGCTGCTCGCGGGCGTGGTCGGGGCGGGGGTGACGTTGCTCTGCCTCCTAGGCCGCCCCTCAGGGGCGCTCCAGCTCCTCCCACCGTCACGGGCGTTGCTGGCGATCTCGATGCTGACCGTGGGGCTGGGGGTCTGGCTTGTCCCGTCGGGTCGTCGGCTGGAGCTGCTCTGCGTCGGCCTGGGGGGGCTCGGCTGTCAGGCCTTGCTGGCCTCGGTGACGGACGTCCCGGCGGTCGCGGCGCTGCTGGTGCCGATTGGGTTCGCCGCCGCGGCCCGGCCGGGGCGCCATCCGCTCACGGTTCAGATACGGGGGCCGGTGCTCGCAGCGCTGCTCCTGGGCCTGGGATGGACGTTGTTGCGCTCCCCCGGCCCGTCCTGGCTGGGCCGACTGGGGGCCCTGGGGGAGGCGCTGGGCCTGGTGGCCGCCGGCGGGCTGTTCCCGTACCTCCAGGACGTGGGAGAGGAGGAACCGGCCGATGCCTCCTACCTGGCTTGGACCGGCTTCCTGGCCCCTACCCTGGCCCTCGCCCTCCCCACTCGACTGTTGCACAGCCATGCGCTCCGCCCCGACGAGGGCGTGGTCATGGGCGCGGTGCTGCTGGGGTTGGGGCTCCTCAACCTGACCTGGGGCGTGGTCGGGGCGTGGAGGGCGTCCTCCACGGTCGAGGCCTGGCGGTGCTCGTTCCTGGTCGACTGGGGATTCGCCCTGATCGGGATCGGTCTGCTCGACCGAGATGGGCTTGCCGCCGCCTACCTCGCCATGTTGGCGATCGTGGCCGTCCGAACCCCGTTGGTGGTGGTGGCGGGGATGACGCCCTCCATCGCGGTGGGGCGCCGGCCGCTCACCCTGCTCCTGGTGGTGCTGCTCGCCGGGGCCGCCCCCTTCTCCGGGTTCCCGGTTCGACTCTTGCTCCTCCGCGCCGCGACCCAGCTCGCCTGGCCGCTGGCCGCCTTGCTCCTGGTGGGGATGGCGCTGGCGACCCTTCACGCCCTGAGGCTGGCCCGGACCGTCGGCGTGCCTCGTGGCCATGGTGCCGTCGGCCTGGCCGTGGTCGTGGTCATGAGCTTGGCGCTCGGCCTGCTACCGGATGTCCTCCGCGCGCTGGGAGGGATGTGATGCCTTGGGGCGATATCGGACTCCAGCTGTTGGCCTTGCTGGCCTACCCCGGAGCGCTCCTCACCGGGGCCGTGGGCGTGCTCTGTGAGGTGGGGAATGGGGTTCTGCTCGATGGTCGGGCTGGGGCGAGGGAGGCGTTGCGGCGAGCGCTTCGGGCCCTGCGGGATCTGTCCGGAGAGCCGGTCGGATGGCTCGTCTGGCTGTTCGCCTCCCTTGCGGCCTGTGGGGCCTCCGTCCCCCTCGCCCCGGTGGCCTCGACGGACGGCAACCTGCTGCTGTCGGTCCTGGCCCTCGCGGTGGCGATCTGGCTCGACCGCATCGCCTCCCCAGGGGAAGAAGGAAAGGGGCGCCGGCTCCTGCTGGGGCAGCTGTGTTGGCTGGTCGCTCTGTTCGCCCCTGCGCTCGCCTCCTCGAGCTTGCGGCCTCAATCGCTGGGCGCTGTCGCCGTGCCGGCGCTGATCCCGGTCAAGGTTCTGTCCGGCTTGCTGGGCCTCCTTTGCCTCCCGCTGCTCTTGGGGCTGGTCCCCGAACCCGTCGCCGGGTGGCCTGCCCCGAGGTCGTGGGCGCACGGCCCTGAGGCGGTCGGTGCCGCTGTCCGGCTTCGGATGGCGCTGTGGCTCCCTGCCTGTGGGTTGCTCGTCTCGGTCGAGGTGCCGCCACCGTCGCCTGACCCGGCTGGGGCCCTTCGCTTCCTCGCCGTCGTGCTCGGCACGGCGGCGGTGGTGGCCAGCTCGGTGGCGGTCGCACGGCGGCTCGGGCGTTTCCCCCACCTGGGGCTGGCGCTTCCCCTGGCCGGGCTCGTGCTGGTCGCCGCGGTGGCGGCGGCGGCCGTGTCGTGATCGGCGCGACGCCGGCCATGGCTGTTGTACAATCGCCCACCGTGCCCGAGCCCAACGGAGCCCTGGCGGCCGTTGTCGTCAGCGGAGGAAAGCAGTACCGGGTAGCCCCTGGCGACCGCATCCTGGTCGACCATGTGGCCGCCGAGCCCGGATCCGAGGTGACGCTCGATCGCGTCCTCATGGTCGCCGAGGGCGGTGTGGTCAAGGTGCTCCCCCAGGAGCTGGGCGGTGCCACCGTCACCGCCCGGGTGCTCGCCCACCAACGAGGACGCAAGATCGAGGTGCTCCGCTACAAACCCAAGAAGCGGGTGCGAGTGCGTCGAGGGGCCAGGGCCGAGCTCACAGCCCTTGAGATCGTGTCGATCAGCCCTGGGGTGAAGGACGGCCCCGGGGATGGCCGTCGCGCCCCGCAGGCCTCCGGGTCCGAGGGGGAGGGTCAGTAAGCAGATGGCGCACAAGAAAGGTGGTGGCTCGTCGCGGAATGGGCGGGACTCCAACCCCCAGTACCTGGGGGTGAAGGTCTACGCTGGTCAGCGGGTGTCGGCTGGTTCGATCATCGTGCGTCAGCGCGGCACCAACATCCGGCCGGGGAGCGGGGTCGGCGAGGGCCGCGATCATACCCTCTTCGCGTTGCGCGACGGCCAAGTGGTCTACGAGCGCGTCGGCAAGGATCGGCGCCGGGTCTCGGTCACCCCAACCGGGGCGCCTGCCGGCTGACGGGCGGCGCCGAGCGGCCGCCGTGCCATCCGGCCCTGGCGAGCGGGGGGCGTTCGTCGACGTCGCCCGTATCGAGGTGCAGGCAGGTCATGGCGGTCGCGGGGCGATCTCCTTCCGCCGGGAGGCGTTCGTGCCTCGAGGCGGCCCCGATGGGGGCGACGGGGGCCGAGGGGGGTCGGTGGTGCTCTACGCCAGCCCCGAGGTGACCTCGCTGGTCGCCTATGCCCGCAGGCGACGCTGGAAGGCGGAGGACGGAAGGCCGGGAGCCGGGGGCAAGAAGACCGGCCGCGCTGGATCCGACCTTCGGCTGCCGGTTCCGGTGGGCACGGTCGTGATCGACGACCGGACCGGGGCGGTGCTGGCCGACCTCGACCTGCCCGGGGCGGAGGCCGTGGTGGCCGTCGGCGGCGCTGGAGGTCGGGGCAACGTGCACTTCCGGAGCCCGATCCGGCGCGCGCCTGAGATCGCCGAGCCGGGCCTGCCCGGCCAGGAGCGAAGCCTTCGGCTTGAGGTCAAGCTGATCGCCGACGTCGGCCTGGTGGGGGCCCCGAACGCGGGCAAGTCCTCCTTGCTCCGCGCGGTGTCCGCGGCGACGCCACGGGTGGCTGACTATCCCTTCACGACCCTGGATCCTCAGCTGGGGGTGGCGGAGCTGGCGGATGGGCGGCGGCTGGTGGTGGCGGACATCCCCGGCCTGATCGAGGGAGCGGCCGGCGGGGCCGGCCTCGGCCTTCGTTTCCTGCGCCACGTGGAGCGGACGCGGGTGCTGGTCTACGTGGTCGATGGGGCCGTCACCGAGCCGTGGGAGCAGCTGCGGATGGTGCGACGGGAGGTGGGCCGCTACTCCCAGGAGCTGCTGCGCCGACCGTCGCTGGTGGTGGTCAACAAGCTCGATCTGCCTGACGTGCAGGCCCTGCGCTCGCGCAGCCGTCGACGGGGGGTGCTCTGGTGCTCGGCGCTCACCGGGGAGGGGGTGCAGGAGCTTCTGGAGGCCGTGGGTCGGGCGGTGGCCGAGGCGCCGCGGCCGGGCAGGTTGGAGCCCACTCCGCCCGTCCGTCGGCTGCGGGCGAGGACGACCTCAGGGCCTCCGGTGGTCGAGCGCCGCTCCTGGGGGTACCTGGTCTCGGGGCCGGCGGTGGAGCGCCTGGTCGCCCGCACCCGTTTCGACTCCGAGGGGGCGCTGCAACGCTTCCAGGTCGCCCTGGACCGGCTCGGGGTCTCGGCGGCGCTGGAGGAGGCCGGTGCCGCTCCCGGCGACACAGTGCGGATCGGCGAGATGGAGTTCGAGTACCAGCCATGAAGATCGGCGTCGTCGGCGGCACCTTCGACCCGGTCCATGTCGGTCACGTGGCGATGGCGGAGGCGGCGATCGCCTGTGCGGGGCTGGATCTCGTGGTGCTGGTCCCGGCCGGCCTGCCGCCTCATCGCCGGCCGACCGTCGCCCCGGCGGAGGACCGGCTGCGGATGTGCCAGCTCGCGGTCGCCGGCCGGCCGCGCTTCATGGTCTCGGACCTCGAGGTCCGGCGTCCTGGGCCATCCTACACCGCCGACACCTTGCGTCAGCTGGCCGAGCGATGGCCGGGCGAGGAGCTCTACCTGGTGCTGGGCTGGGACGCAGCCCGCGAGGTCCGGACCTGGCATCGTCCCGAGGAGGTGCTGAGGCTGGCGCGACTGGTGGTGGTCACCCGCCCGGGGCACCGGGCCCCGACACCTGAGGACCTCGCCCGGGTCGGCATCGACCCGGAGCGGACCATCCTCTGCGATGTTCGCACCCCAGACGTCGAGTCCACCGACATCCGGCGCTTGGCCGAGCACGGTGGCAGCCTGACCGGGCTCGTCCATCCGGCCGTCGAGGCCTACCTGCGTCGCCATCGCCTCTACGCCCATCCACCGGGCTCCGGCGTGGCCGGCCCCCCAGATGGGGGGCGCATAGGCCGCGCCCAGAGGGGGCATAATCCAGGGTGTTGAACGCGCTTTCACCGAAAGGCCTCGCCGAGTTGCTGGTCAGGGTGGCCGAGGACAAGAAGGCGTGGGATCCGGTGATCATCGACCTGCGGGGCAAGACGACCGTCGCTGACTACTTCGTCATCTGCGACGGCGAGACCGATCGTCAGCTCCGCGCCATCGCCGATGCCATGGTGGAGCGGGCCCGGGAACTCGACATCCGACCGCTCAGCGTGGACGGCTACGAGGAGGCGACCTGGATCCTGCTCGACTTCGATTCCGTCCTGGCCCACATCTTCTTGCCGGGCGAGCGCGCCTACTATGATCTTGAGAGCCTCTGGGCGAGCGCTGAGCGGAAACGGAAAGCTTCCAGCTCGGCAGGCTGATTTGTCAGCAGTTCGATGGCAGTTACCTGATAGGATTGCTCTCAGAAGTGACTGACGGCCGAGGTGAGCACTCGAGCGACGAGATCCGGGTCCTCTTCGTCGAGGATGATCCCACCGTGGCCCAGATGTACCGTCTCAAGCTGGAGCTGGACGGCTACCGGGTCATCATGGCCAGGGACGGCGAGGAGGGGCTGCGGCTGGCCACGGAGGTGAGGCCGGATCTCGTCTTCCTCGACATCCGCCTCCCGAAGATGGACGGTTTCGGGGTCCTGGAGAGGCTGCGGGCCCGCGAGGAGACCCGCCACGTGCCCGTGGTCATCCTCTCCAACTATGGTGAGCAGGACCTGGTCGACCGGGGGCTCAAGCTGGGCGCGCTCGACTACCTGATCAAGAGCCAGACCACCCCTGCCCATCTCTCACGCAGCGTCGAGAGCTGGCTGAAGGAAGGGTGACGTGTCGAGGTCGGTGAGCACGCTCGACCCAGGCTTCGACCTCGACAAGCCGCTCTACACCATCAGCGTCGCCTCGGAGATCCTGGAGACGCATCCGCGGACCCTCATGCTGTACGAGGACGTCGGCCTCATCCAGCCGTTTCGTACCAGCACCAACCGGCGCCGCTACTCCCAGCGAGACATCCGCAAGCTCCAGGTCATCCAGCACCTCACCCGGGAGAAGGGCGTCAACCTCGCCGGTGTGCGGCATATCCTGGCCCTCTTCGAGGTCTTGAAGAAGCGCGGCCTTGAGCCTCCGGCCGACCTCGTCGAGGTGTTCCGACGCTACGCCGAGATCGTCTGACTGTCCATCCAGCAAGCTGGCTCGACGCCAAGTTGACAGGCGACGTACAATGCGGGCTGCCGAGCATGCGAGCCTAGCAGAGCCCTCCCTCCTTTCTTAGGGTCCTCCGCCGTCCCAGGTGGAGGACCTTCTTGCTGCTTGGGCCTGCTCCCCTCCCGCCGTCCTCCTGCCGCTGGCCCTCCGTGCCCTTGAGCGCGGCGGCGGCGTACCCTCTTGGGACCGTGATCCGTGGCGTCGGCGTCGACCTCACCGCCTGTTGGCGGCCTCGTGTGGGCATGGTGACCCTGGCCCTGGAGCTGACCACGCACCTCCTCGAGCTTGGGGCTCATCGCTACACCCTGTTCTGCAGCCGGGAGCGGCCCGCCGGGCTCAAGGCCGCGCCCTGCCGAGCGGTCCTCTCTCCCTACCGACATGAGCTCGTCAACAAGCTGCGGTGGCTGCCGAGCGTGGAGGCCGAGGCGGGGCTCGATGCCGTGCTCTACCCCTATTGGCCCCCTCCGCCCTGGCGGCGCTGGAACGCCCCTCCGGTCGCGGTCGAGATCCACGACCTGGCCTTTCGGGTTCGCCCGGATGAGGTCCCCTGGCAGCAGCGCGCGTACATGGGCAGCCTGGTGCCGCCGGCGTTGCGTCGAGCCGCTCGGGTCCTGGTGCCGTCCGAGGCGACCCGTCGTGACCTCCTGGAGCATTACCCCGTGCCTGGCCTGGAGGAGCGCCTCCGCGTCATCCCTGAGGGCTGGAGCCTCGGCAGGGTGGAACCAGGGGGGTTGCCTGAGGGGCTCCAGCCCGGCTTCCTCCTGGCGGTGGGCACGATCGAGCCGCGCAAGAACTACGGTCGCCTCCTGGCCGCCTATCGCCTCTTGAGGGCACGGGGGGTGGCGCCGCCGCTGGTCGTCGTGGGGCGTCCGGGCTGGGCCTACGGGAGGACCTTGGCCGATCTTCGTGCCGAGCCTGGGGTGCGGGTGCTCGGGCACGTGGACGACGCCACCCTGCGGGCGCTCTACCAAGCGGCCGCCGCCCTGGCCTTTCCCAGCCTGTACGAGGGGTTCGGCCTCCCCCTGCTGGAGGCGATGGCAGAGGGGTTGCCTGCCGTGGCCGGCGCTGCTGGCTCCTTGCCCGAGCTGGCCGGAGGGGCGGCCCTGGTCGTGGAGCCCACGGACGTGGAGGCGATCGCGGATGGCCTGGAGCGAGTGCTGTGCGACTCCGAGCTGCGGGCGCGGCTCTCGGCGGCGGGACGGGCGCGAGCGATGGAGTTCACCTGGGACCGAGCGGCACAGGCCACGGCGAGGGCGCTGGACGAGGCCATGCTGAGCTAGTTCCGATGCCAGAGGTTCGCTCCCATCCGACGGTCCTGGGCGCCGGCGCCCACATCAGGGGCCGGCCCCCTCGTCGTTCCCTGGCTCGGGTGCACCCTTCACCCGTCGCCTCCCTGGCCTCGATCCTGGGCCGGCAGCCTCCGAGCGCCTGCCACCAGCGCCCCAGGCCCTCGGTCGGGAGGCGGGGGTGACAGTGGCGAGGATCGGCGAGCATCCGGCCCTCGGCCGCCACCGGACGGTGGACACGAGGTCGAGCACGGCGAGCGGAGGTACACGAGGATGACGGAGCCAGGGCGGCTACGGGTGCTGATCGAGGCTGACGGCGAGGACGCTGGGGTCGCGGCCCTGACCCGCTACCTGGAGGCTGGGAGCCGCTTCCAGGTCGATTCGTCCCCACGGCTTCGACCGGCAGGGCACCAGCTGGTGTTGGTGGTCGGGGACCGGCCACCGGATGCCGAGGAGGCGGCGGCTCTGCGCGCCCACCTACGAGCCGGAGGCGGCATGGTGGTGCTGGGCAGCGCGCTCGCCACCTGGATGCGGGACCCGGAGCTGGTGGCGCTGGCCGGATGCGCCCCGGGTGACCAGGCCCCGCTCTCGGAGGTGCGCGTGCGCCCGGTGCCCGGCCAGGCGATCTCGGCCCGGCTCGACGAGGAGGTCCTGCTGAGGGATCGGCCCTGGCTGGGTTGCGCCCCGCCAGAGGCGGAGCCGCTGCTGATGGTTCGTTGGCGTTTCCGGGACGAGGTGGTCGGCTTCCGGGTTGGGATGGGCGGTGGCCGCCGAGTCTGCCTCGGTCTGGGCTCGGTCCCCGGCCTGCTTGCCGTCCCGGCCTTCCAGCAGCTGGTGCATCGTTGCCTGTGCGCGGCCGCCGGGCTCGAGGCGACCCCCACCCTGGGGGTGGGCCTCTACGGCTACGGCGCCATCGGTCGTGAGCACGCCGAGGCGGTGACCGCGACCGAAGGTCTGGAGCTGCGGCGGATCTGCGACCGCTCCCCGCAACGGCGTGCGGATGCTGAGGAGCGTCACGGGACGCCTACCTGTGCCAGCGAGGACCTCCTCCTTGGTGATCCCTCAGTGGATGTGGTGGTGGTCGGCCTGCCTCCTGTGGCCCACCCCCAGGGCGTGCTGGCTTCTCTGGCGGCTGGGAAGCATGTCGTGTGCGAGAAGCCGTTCGCGATCCGCAGCGCCGACGCCGAGCGCATGATGGTGGCTGCGGAACGCTCGGGTCGGGTGCTGACCGTCTACCAGAGCCGGCGCTGGGACCCGGACTTCCTGCTGACGAGACGCCTGCTCGACCAGGGCCGGATCGGATCTCCCTTCTACATGGAGTCCTTCATCGGAGGCTTCTCGCATCCCTGCGGCTACTGGCACAGCCATGAGCCGATCTCGGGAGGGGCCGTCTACGACTGGGGATCGCACTACCTGGACTGGGTGCTGCTGCTCTTCCCCGGCGAGGTGGTGGAGGTCCGAGCCAGCGCCCACAAGCGCGTCTGGCACGATGTGACCAACGCCGACCAGGTGCGGGTCGACCTGCGCTTCGCGGGCGGGGAGGAGGCGAGCTTCCTGCAGTCCGACATCGCCGCCGCCCTCAAGCCCAAGTGGTACCTGCTGGGCACCGAGGGGGCGATCGTGGCCGAATGGCGGCTGGAGACGGTGAAGAGCCGCGCCTGGACCGGTGACCTGGTCGAGAGCCGCCTGCAGCCCGCCGACTCCCCGGCCCTGGTCCGTGTCTACTGGCCGAGCGGCGATGGGACCTCGATCGAGGTGCCTCCGCTGCCCGCACGCCCACGCAACGCCTTCTATCGCAACCTCGTCGATCATCTCCTGCTGGGCGAGCCGCTGGCGGTGTCGCCGCGAGAGGCATGGCGGACCGTGGCGGTGATGGAGGCGGCCACCCGTTCGATCGCGGCCGGGGGCCGTGAGCAGAGGGTCCGGATATGAGCCGCGGTGGCGTCCGTTGGGGGATCCTGGGCGCGGCCTGGGTGGCCGACCGAGCGGTCCTCCCGGCGTTGCGGGATGCCCGGGGGGCGGTGCCGCTCGCCATCGCCTCGCGCAGCCCGGAACGGGCCCGGGAGCTGGCCGCGCGACATGGCGTCCCTCGCGTCCACGCTGGCTACGAGGAGCTGCTCGCCGACCCCGAGGTGGACGCCGTCTACGTGCCACTGCCCAACGCTCTGCACCGCGAGTGGACACTGCGGGCCTTGAGGGCGGGCAAGCACGTGCTTTGCGAGAAGCCACTGGCCGTGGACGCCGCTCAGGCGCGGGAGATGGCCGCCGCCGCCCGCGGGCGCGGCCGGCTGCTGATGGAGGCGGTCATGTACCGGTTCCACCCGGCCGTGCGCGAGCTGGTGGCCTCGCTCACCAGCCATCGCGTTCGCTTCCTCCATGCCGTCTTCGGCTTCCCCCTGGATCCCGCCGTGGCTCCGGACACCTACCGTCTGCGTCCTGAGCTGGGGGGTGGGGCGCTGCTCGACGTCGGCTGCTACCTGGTCGACCTCACCCGCTGGCTGCTCGGCGAGCCGGCGGAGGTGGATGCCGTCTGGCACCGGGGGCCGACCGGCGTCGACCTCTCCTGCACCGCCGTCCTCGGCTTCCCCGACGGGGCCCAGGCCGCTCTCCACGCCAGCCTGGAGTGCGCCGAGCACCAGGAGCTGGTCGCGGTCCACGGCGGCGGGGTGGTGCGGCGGGACCGTCCCTTCACCGCCTGGCGGGACCCCCACGACCCCTATCAGCTCATGGTCGAGGCCTTCTCCGCCGCCGTCCTCGACGGAGACCCGCCACCGCTGCCGCTGGAAAGCTCGATCGCCACCCTGGAGGTCCTGGACCGCATTCGCGCCGCCGCCGAGGTGCGGTCGAAGGGCCGAGCGCGGACGGATGGCGCGCCGGCCGGTGCCTGAGCGCGGGGGTAACAACAGCTGAAGTTTCTACACACTACAATTCACTTCCGTGAACTTGAACAGGTTGCCGTCCAGCAGGACGCTGAACCGGCAGATCCCTTCCTCCCTCGCCCGCGGGGCCATCCGCGGGCGGAGGTTGACCCCACGGTCGTCGCCTTCCAGCCACGCCGGCACCGGCACGCCCGGGAGCTGAGCCGGGCGGCGCTCCAGGGCCAGCTCCAGGCGCCGGCCGCCCCGGGCAAGCGAGGAGGACGAGGCGGCGCGTTCCGTCCGTTCTCCCCTCCGGTACCCTGACCTCGTGGACCCCGATACCCGGTGTCTCGATCCCGATCGGACGCACACCTTCCGCCTCCGCATCGTCCTGGGGCAGGTGACGCCCATCGAGGCGGAGGGCAACGCGCGGGACCTGGCCGACCTCCTCCGACAGGTGGGAACGGCGTTCGCCCGTCGGACCAGCGCGGTGGCCGGGCTGATCGAGCGGCTGGCGGGTCGTGGATGGCGGCTGGCGGCGGACGACTCGGGGGGTGGCCGCGTGGCTCGCCCCACGCACGGCTTCGCTGGCCCGGATGGGTGGGCCCTGCCCGAGGAGGTGACGCTGGTCAAGGACGCCCTTCCCGCCCAGGTCGCCTCCGACCTGGACGACCTACGGGCCCCGGGGGCCGAGCTGGGGGTGGGGCTGTACGTGCGCATGGAGACCATGGACCTGCCCGCACGGGTGGTGGGCGGGGCGGTCGAGCTGGTCTACACGCCGAACGAGTACCTGGCCACCTTCTCGCCCGGGCCCTGAGCCGGCCCCGACTCAGTCCTCCACCACCGTCATGGCCCCGATCGTCGCCCAGGCGTGGAGCGTGTGCAGGGGGCCGTCAGGGATGTGCACGCAGCCACGGCTGGCGTCGGGGCCGTACTCCGACCCGGACCGTAGGCGCTGGCCGGCTCCCAGGGTGCGCGGTGAAGGAAGGTGCCGTCGGGCACGAACTCCATGGCATCGTAGACCCAGGCCGGGTTGTGGGAGAAGGGGCTGCCCCGGGGCCAGGGCGAGACCATGTGGTAAGCGGGGTACTTGGCGAAGATGCGGAAGGTGCCGCGGTCGGTCGGAAGCTGCCGCCGCCCCGTCGTCACCGGAGCGGCCAAAAGGGAAGGTCCGTGGTCGTAGGCGACCAGGCGCTGGCTGGCCAGGTGCACGACGATGAGCCGGTCGGGTGCTTCGGCGATGCAGCCGCCCAACTGACGGCCCGGTCGACGGCGCCGGCCAGACCGTCGAACGCCTGCTGGAGCTCCACCACCGCCTGGTCCATGTGCACGTCGTCCTGCTCGCGCTCGGCCGCTTGCACGTCGGCGCGGGCCACCACGTCGCCCGTCACCCAGAGGCTCGTCGCCTGGTCGAGCAGGCCGGGAGGGCGGCCCAGGAGCTGGTCGGCACGGACCCGGGCGTCGAGGCGGTGCTGGATCGTGGCCGGGGCGGCCCGCACCGCGGCGACGACGGCGTCGTGTTGCTCCAGCTGGTGCGGGTGCTGCAGGGCGAGGAAGGCCCGGCCCCAGGCCAGCGCCTGGGGTGCAGGATCGGTGCGCAGCCCCGTCCGTTGCGCGGTGGCCAGGGCCGACTGCAGGCCCGTCACCATCTCCGCCACGTCCCGGGGCCGGCCCTGCGCGTCCAGGCCGCCCGCGGCCTGTGCGAGGCGGTCGCGGACCTGCGCCAGCCGGGCGGTGGCGGCGTAGTTGGGGCCACTCAGCTCCTGGGGCCGGGACAGGGCCGCCTCGGCCGCCGTCGGGCGTCGCGAGGGCCCGCTCGTGGGCCACGGCTCCCAGCCGCTCTGGCCGCCCGAGAGGGTCGATCGCCAGGGCCGGCCGGGCCGGGGTGTAGCTGGCGGCCGGCACCCCGGCCCGCTCGTCGTTCCCCCAGCGCTGCTCCAATGTCGACGCTCGCGCCTCGAAGGCTGCGGCGTTGGCCGCGCCCGGCCCGATCACCGCCACCATCCCCAGCGCGGCGCCGAGGGCCACCCGAACCCGACGCTCCACTCCACACTGCACGACGACGCTCGCAGCTTCGATGTTCCGAAAGCCGCCGGACCGGGGCGTCCGCGAATGGGCGAGGGCACCGGGCACGCCTCCCGCCGCCTCGACTCCGGCGACACCCGGCCCTGACGGCCCGGGCGCGGACGGGGCCGCGGTCGCGCCGGGGGAGGGCCTAGCGACCGCTGGGCTCGGGGGCCGTCTCCGGTTCGGGGGGCGTCTCCGCCATCGGAGCCGCCGACGGTGCTGGAGCTGCCGGCTGCGGTGCCGGGGCCGCGACCGGCACGATCTGGCGAAAGCCTCGCAGCGCCGCGTCCCAGTCCGCGAGCAGCTCGGCGGCGCGCTGGCTGCCGGTGCGCCGGTGGTGTTCCTCGACCAGGGCGCGCAGCTGATCGGCGTCCTCGGGAGGGACGGACCGCGCCACCACGCTCTCGGTGTTGAGCTGCCGGTACTCCCGAACGTAGGCGATGCCGCCGGTCATGCCGGCGCCCACGTTCCATCCCACCGGACCCAGCGAGACCGCGATCCCCCCGGTCATGTACTCGCAGAAGTGGTCGCCGGCCCCCTCGACCACCGCCACCGCTCCCGAGTTGCGCACGCAGAAGCGCTCGCCCGCCCGGCCGGCCAGGAAGAGCATCCCCCCGGTGGCGCCGTAGAGGCAGGTGTTGCCGGCCAGCACGGGATCGCGGGCCCCGTCCTCGGCGAACGGCTTGACGACGATCACGCCGCCGCCCATCCCCTTGCCGACGTAGTCGTTGGCCTCACCTTCCAACACCAGCTCCACCCCGTCGTCGAGCCAGGCGCCGAAGCTCTGCCCGGCGCTGCCGCGGTAGCACCGTCGCTCGCCCTGCAGGTCCGCGCCGACGGCTCGATAGGAGTTGTCGATGGTGCCGCTGGGCGGGGATCCCATGGGCAGCTCGCCGTTCCGCTCCCAGCTCCGACGACGCGGGGCGTTCGGATCGGACGGGGGGCGCAGGATGAAGCTCAGGTCCAGGCTGAGGTCGTTGCTCAGCTCGCGAAGCAGCTCGACCCGGCCCACGACCTCGTCGAGGGTGCGAGCGCCGACCAGGGCCAGGTACTCGCGGGCCTCCTCGGCGATCAGCGTCAGGTAGGTGATCACGTCCTCGGGCCGACCGGTGAACTTCGCCCGCAGGTCCTCGCGTTGGGTGGCGATGCCGGTCGGGCAGGTGTTGAGGTGGCACTGACGGGCCATGTCGCAGCCGAGCGCGACCATGACCCCGGTGCCGAAGCCGAACTCCTCCGCCCCCAGCATGGCCGCGATCACGATGTCCCGTCCGCTGCGGAGCCCCCCGTCGGTCCTGAGCGAGACGCGCTCGCGCAGGCGCTGCTCGACCAGCACCTGCTGGGTCTCGGCAAGGCCCAGCTCCCATGGGACCCCGGCGTTCTTGATCGACGAGAGGGGGGAGGCCCCGGTCCCGCCCGAGTGGCCGCTGATCA
Organism: Candidatus Dormiibacterota bacterium; assembly: GCA_035294145.1. Taxonomy (GTDB): domain Bacteria; phylum Chloroflexota; class Dormibacteria; order Dormibacterales; family Dormibacteraceae; genus CADDZO01. Next base: position 19,053 of record DATGLL010000100.1, read on the forward strand.
GGATGTAGTCGGCGTGGGCCTTGGCCACGCCGGCCGCGATCGTCCCCACGCCGGCCTCGGCCACCAGCTTCACGCCTACCCGAGCTCGAGGGTTGATCGCCTTCAGGTCGTAAATGAGCTGGGCGAGGTCCTCGATCGAATAGATGTCGTGGTGGGGGGGCGGCGAGATGAGCTGCTGACCAGCCTGCGCATGCCGCAGCCGCGCGATCAGGCTGGTCACCTTGATCCCGGGCAGCTGCCCTCCCTCCCCCGGCTTCGAGCCTTGGGCGATCTTGATCTCCAGCTCGTCGGCCCGACGCAGGTACCGAGGGGTCACGCCGAAGCGGGCCGAGGCCACCTGCTTGATCCGGTTGTCGCGACGGGGGCCGGGCATCTCGTAGTCGTCCGGATCCTCTCCTCCCTCGCCCGAGTTGGAACGGGCGCCCATCTCGTTCATGGCCACGGCCAAGGTGGTGTGCGCCTCTGGCGAGAGCGCGCCCAGCGACATCGCCGTGGAGATGAAGCGCTTACGGATCTCGGTCGCCGGCTCGACCTCCTCCAGGGGCGTCGGGGTCGAGGCGGGCACGACCTCGAGCAGGTCGCGGAGCTCCTGCGGAGGCCCCATCGTGGACAGCTCGCGCCACCGACGGTACTCCTCCTGGCTGCCGGTCCGGGCCGCCTTCTGGGCCGCCCGAACTGCCAGCGGGTTGTAGGCGTGGAACTCACCCGACTTGCGGAACCGGACCCTCCCGTGGTCGGGCAGGGCGTCCTTGCCCGTTGGTTCCTCGGTTGGCTCCCAGGCCAGGCGTTGCCAATCGCGCAGACGTCGCTCGAGGTCGGCGAAGGAGGCGCCGCCGATGCGCGAGGGGACCGTGGGGAGGCAGAGCTGCATCACCTCCGCTCCCAGCCCCAATGCCTCGTAGACGTGGGCCCCGCAATAGGAGGCGACGCAGGAGATGCCCATCTTGGACATGACCTTGAGGAGGCCGTGCTCCAGGGCGTGACGGTAGCGGAGCTGGGCCTCCTCCCCGCCCAGGAGGTGGGCCTGGGCCAGGGCCAGGTAGGGATGGACGGCGCCAGCGCCGGTGCTGATCAGACAGGCCACGTCGTGCACGTCAACGGCGTCACCGGCGATGGCCACCAGATCCTTCTGCATGCGCTGGCCACATCGGAGCAGAGCCTCGTGCACCGCCCCCACGGCCAGGGCCATGGGGATCGGCAGCCGTCGAGGCCCGGCCCTCCGGTCGCTCAGGGCCACGATGCCGTGCTTCGCCTCCTCGGCCTCACGGCACAGACGTTCGATCGCGCTCCGCAGATCCTCGTCTGGGCCGACCGTGGCGTCCAGGACGGTTGCCCGTTCCAGGACGTGGGCTAGCTCGCCTGCCCCCAGGACGGGCGAGTCCAGCTCCAGCAGGGTGTCGGCCAGGCCGACGGCGGCGGGATGGAGCCGTCGCTGGAGGCGGTCACCGGCCTCGTTCTCCGGGCCCAGGGTTCGTCCCCGAGCGCCTAGCGTCATCCGCAAGGACATCACCGAGCGCTCGCGCAGGGGGTCGATGGCCGGGTTCGTCACCTGGGCGAAGCGCTGGCGGAGGTGGTTGTAGATCCGCCGCGGCGTCCTGCCCAGGGAGGCGATGGGGATGTCGTCGCCCATGGAGTAGGTGGGCTCGAGCCCGTCCTCGGCCATGGACTGGATCACGATCCGGACGTCCTCGGCTCCCCAGCCGAACATGCGCTGGCGACGTGCCAGGTGGGTGGGGACCTCAGCCTCGACGGGTCGGTGCTCGACCGGGACCAGCACCCGGTCCGCCAGCAGCCCGTAGTCGTGGCGGGCGGCGACGTGCTCCTTGGCCTCCCGGTCGCGGTAGACGACGCCCTCGCGGACGTCCACCAGGATGATCTGGCCGGGGCCCAGCCGGCCTCGCTCCACCACCTCGGACGGCTCCAGGGGGATGACCCCGGCCTCCGAGGCGGCCACCACCATGCCGTCCCGGGTGATCTGGTAGCGCACCGGCCGCAGCCCGTTCCGATCCAGGGCGGCGCCGGCCACGGTGCCGTCGGAGAAGGCCAGGGCGGCGGGGCCGTCCCAAGGCTCGAAGCGCGTGGACTGGAAGCGATAGAAATCGCGCACGCTCGGGGCCATGTCCGCGCGCCCCTCCCAGGCGGCCGGCACCAGCGTCATCAACGCCTCGGCGACGTCGAACCCGCGCCGCACCAGGAGCTCCAGGACGTTGTCCAGGTTGGCGGAGTCGGAGCCCTCGGCCCAGACCACCGGCCGCAGCTCCGCCGGCAGCTCGGCCTCGCGCGCTCGCATCCACGCTCGGTTGCCGCTCAAGGTGTTGATCTCACCGTTGTGTGCGAGGAGGCGGAAGGGCTGAGCGAGGCGCCAGTCCGGCAAGGTGTTGGTCGAGTAGCGCTGGTGGAAGACCGCGATCTGGCTCTCGGTCCTGGGGTCGGCCAGGTCCGGGTAGAAGGCAGCAAGGTGGGTGCCGGCCATCAGCCCCTTGTAGACCACCGTTCGGCACGAGCACGAGGGGAGGTACATGCGCACCCCCTCCGCCTCGGCCCGTCGCTCCGCCAGCCGACGAGCGCGGTAGAGGAGGTCCTCCCACTCGTCCTCGTCGACCTCGGGACGACCGATGAGGGCTTGCCAGATGGTCGGCATCCGCTCTCGCGCTCGGGTGCCGAGGCTGTCCACGTCGACCGGTGTTCGACGCCAGTCGAGGACGCGGAGGCCGGCCTGAGCCACAGCGTCGGCCAGCAGGTTGCGAGCGCGATCGTCCCACTCGAAGAGGACCGCCACGGCGGTGTCCTCCCCGAGCAGACGACGGGGGATCTGGATCAGGAGGCCGGCGCCATCGCCGCTCTTGCCGTCAGCGTCCAGGCCTCCCCGGTGACTCAACCGGGCGAGTGCGATGGTTCCCAGCTCAACCACCCGGTGGCTGGGCCCGACGGTGGGGGTGGCCACGAAGCCCATGCCGCACGCGGCACGGCCCGCCGGCAGCTCACCCGCCCAGGCGGCGTGGGAAGACACGTCGAGGGAGGGCATCAATGCTTGAAAGCGTACGTGCATCAATGGACAAGGTGCTAGTCCTTGGGCACGAAAAGCGATCCCGCGCGCTCGTCCGCAGGCCACAATCGCGAATGGTGGCTTTCCCGACCAAGGAGGCTCGGTGGGCCCCACGCTACGGCCCGAGGAGGTGCTGAACCCGGAGCGCCACCATCAGGTTGAGGCGGGTCTCGGGGTCGTCGAGATCGGCGCCCGAGATCTCGCGGATGCGGTCCAGGCGGTAGCGGAGGGTGTTGGGGTGGATGCGCAGCCGCCGGGCCGCGGCCTGCTGCTCGCCGGTCTCCAGGTAGGCCCTGAGGGTGGCGAGCAAGGTTCCTCCACGGCTTTGGTCGTGCTCGATGAGCGCCCCCAGGTGGCGGTTCACGAACTCAACCAGCCGTTCGTCGCTGACCCCGGCCAGCAGCCCGGTGAGCCCGAAATCGGGCACGATCACCACCTGGCCCCAACGCTTGAAGCGGGCCAGCGTGTCCATGACCGCGCGGACCTCACGGTGGGCGGTGGGCACCCCGGCCGGCGCCTCCACCGGGGTGCTGAAGCCGACCGAGACGGTGAATCCAGGCTTCCAGTCGGCCACCGCGGCCTGCACCTGTCGCCCCAGGGAACGGGTGGCTGCCTCAGGATCGTGCCCATCCGGCCCCAGGGGAAGGAGGGCAAGCACGCTGTCGGAGCGACCGCCGATCAGCGCTCGTGGATAGGTGGATCGGATGACGCCGGCGGTGCGCCGCAGCAATTCCCGCTTGAGGCCCTGGATGGCGTCCTCGCCGATCTGACGCGTGCGCAGGAACCCTCGGAAGTCGTCGATGTCGACGATCATCAGCACGTGACGCCCGGCCAGCGGGTAGCCGAGGTGCCTGGCTCGGCGCTGGGCGGCGGCGTCGTCGCCGTAGGTGCCGTGAAGGAGGTCGTCGAGGTACTCTCCCCGGACCTGTCCCTCGACCTCCGCGACCTCGCGCTCCTTGATCAAGGCCAGCGCCATGGCCGTGGCGGCTTGCTCGACGGCCATGAAGGCCAGCTCCTCGTTGTCCGGCGGGTGATCCAGGATCGAGATGATCCCCAGCAACTGGTTGGCGGCCAGGACGGGGGCGATGATGCGGGAGCGGTTCATGCCCAGGTGGGGGAAGGGAGGGACCTTCATCGGCCGCCGGCTCTCGGTCACCTCGCGCAGCACCTGCTGGATCTGGGGGTCGTAGAGGACCCGGGGTGGAGTGCCCTGACGGGCGATGGTCTCCCGCCGATGAGGATCACCGCTGGCCGGCCCAGCATGGGCCAGGAGATGGAAGGAGGCGTCCTCGACCGCCACCCCGCTGCCCAGCAGCTCGGCCAAGGTCCGGCAGATCTCGGCCACGCCCTTGCCGTCCAGGATCAGGTCGGTGAAACGACGGTGGACGTCGAGCGAGTACTTGAGGCGCCAGTGCTCGGCGTTGATGATCCGCTCTAGCAGTGGCTCCATCAGATCGCTCCAGGGGACGTCGGCCGCGATCGTGAAGAGCGGGAGCGCCGCCGCGTCTGCCTCGGCCACCATCTCCTCCGGCACCTGCTCCAGGTACCGCCCCAGCTTGAGGACCAGGCCCGACCCCCCGCTGCTCGCGACCGAGTCCACCAACCGGAGCTGGGCGGCGCGGTCGTCCTTGATCGGGAAGCCGGTGGTGAGCAAGAGCTCCCCGGGCCGGAGTCGTCCCGGGGTCTCCGGCGTCTCCATGACCCGGACCCATTGGATCTGGCGATCGAGCCCGGCTTGGCCCGCGATCAGCGCCGCCTCCGCGAAGCCACCGAAGCTCATGGCCTCGCGCACGGTCGGGGGCGGAACCCGGCCTTCGACGTCGATCGGCTCCGGAGCTGGCAGGGCGGAACTCATGCGCAAGGTCCAGATTAGCAATGTGACTGTACGCCAATGTGAGTCGGCAACCGCTTGTGTGCTTTCCACTAGGCGCCGGCGGAAGGCGATCCTAGGCTCCAGGGCATGGGTGGCACGGAGGGTCCCGTGTGCCCGCAGCATGCGGGGGAGGTGCGGATGACGCTGGTGACGCTGCACTCCGAGCACGGCCGACCCGGCGAAGTGATGGGGGCGTATCGGTGCCCGCAGTGCGGGCACGAGCGCCGGTTGCCGATCGACATCGGCGGCGAGCCGGGCCCGCTCGTGTCCGGCGGAGGCGCGTAGGGCCGGCCCGGACCGGGTCGGTACCGGCTCAGGCGTCGGGCCGTCGCAGCTCCAGGAAGTCGGCGACGTGGAAGAGGCGCAGCACGAGGCGGGCCGGGAAGGGGACGGCCGCCCGGCCCTCGTCTCGGAACAGCCGGGGGCTTCCGAGCTGCTCGGTCCTCCCCCGCGTGATGATCTCGCAGCTGCCGGCCGCGCGCACGTTCTTCACCCACTCCGCGTCGCGACCGTAGGTGAGCGCCACCACGTACCCGTCCGCCGTCGGGAAGACGTTGACCGGTGTTCGGTATCGCCGGCCGGAGCGTCTGCCCACGTGCAGCACGACGCCGAAGCCGGGCAGATGGGCCGCCGGCCCGAGGGTGAGGCGGTTGGTCACGCGCCGGTTGAAACCGGCCATCCTTCGTCCGAGAGGCATGAGGGTTCCTCCGTGGGCGGGCTCGGCGTCCGGCGGAGCGTGCCGGGCCCCTCTACGCGACCGGCGTCGAGGGGCTCCACCGGCTTCCCGCCTCCTTGTCCCGGCTCGACATCCCGGTGAAGGACCTACGGCTGGAGGATACCGGGCGGCGGGTCACGACCCGACCATGGAGAGAGGGATGACGGGGAAGGCGGAGGGCGAGGCGGCTCCGCCGGATGCGAACGCCTCGTTCCGGCGCGCCGTGGCCGACTCGCGCCGGATCGACCCCATGCCCACCTTTCGGCGGCTCTCCGAGGTCACCGGGGTCGCGGTCGAGGATCTCGTCCACCACGCCCTGGTCCGCTGGGCCTCCGCCGGCGCCGAAGCCCTGCTGTGGCTGGGTCCGACCGTCCTGCAGGAGCTGGTCGAGGCCCGGCGCTCAGGCGACTGGGAGAAGGTGGCCGGCATCATCGACTGGCTCCAGGCCGGCTGGGAGCGGTATCGCTCCGGCTGACGGGGTGGATGAGAGGCGGGCCGGGTCGCCGGCCCGCCGCGGGCCACGAGTCTCCCGGTTCTCGCGGTCCGTCCCTGGATCAAGGCATGAGCTGGCGGAGGACCATGGGCAGAACCCCACCGTGCTCGAGGTACTGGACCTCCACCTCGTTGTCCAGGCGGGCCAGGACCCGGAAGCGGAGGACCCGGTCGCCCTGGCGCGCCTCGACCTCGAGCTCCTGGCGCGGCCGCAGGCCGGACTCCAGGCCGCGGATCGAGTACTCCTCCTCACCGCTGAGGCCGAGGGCGTGCCGTCCTCCCGGGTCGATGAACTGGAGGGGGAGGATGCCCATGCCCACCAGGTTGGAGCGGTGGATGCGCTCGAAGGACTCGGCGATGACCGCCCGCACCCCGAGCAGGTTCGGCCCCTTGGCCGCCCAGTCGCGCGAGGAGCCGGAGCCGTACTCCTTCCCCGCGATCACCACCAGGGGGACCCCCTCGCCCCGGTAGCGCTCGGCGGCGTCGAAGATCGTCATCTCCTCGCCGGAGGGGAGGTGCCGGGTCCAGTAGCCCTCGCGACCGCGTGCCAGCTCGTTGCGCAGGCGGATGTTGCCGAAGGTCCCCCGCACCATCACCTCGTGGTTGCCGCGGCGCGCCCCATAGGAGTTGAAGTCGACCTTCTGGACGCCCCTGGAGAGGAGGTAGCGGCCGGCCGGGCTGTCGGCTGGGATGCTCCCCGCCGGCGAGATGTGGTCGGTGGTCACCGAGTCTCCGAGCACGACCAGAGCGCGCGCCCCCAGGATGTCGCGAGGCGGCTCAGGCCGCCGGGACAGGTCCTGGAAGTACGGCGGTTCCTGCACGTAGGTCGACTCGGGGTCCCACCGATAGCTGGCCCCGGTCGGGGCCGGCATCTGCTGCCAGCGCTCGTCGCCGGCGTAGATCCGCTCGTACTCCCGGCGGAACATGTCCTCCCGCACGCACTCACGGATGACCTCGGCGACCTCCTCCGGGCTGGGCCAGATGTCGTGCAGGAAGACGAGCCGCCCCCCCTCGCCCCGCCCGAGCGGCTCTCGGGTGAGGTCGCGCTCGATGGTCCCGGCCAGCGCATAGGCCACCACGAGCGGGGGCGAGGCCAGGTAGCTGGCTCGCACCAAGGGGTGGATCCTGGCCTCGAAGTTGCGGTTCCCGGACAGGACCGCGACCACGTTGAGGTCCTGCTCGGTGACCGCCGCCTCGACCTCGGGGCTGGCCAGGGGGCCCGAGTTGCCGATGCAGGTGGTGCAGCCGTAGCCGACCAGGTAGAAGCCGAGTCGCTCGAGGTCCTCGAGCAGGCCCGCCTGGCGCAGGTAGTCGGTGACCACCCGGGAGCCGGGGGCGAGCGAGGTCTTGACGTAGGACGGGACGGTGAGGCCGGCCTGGACCGCCTTCCTGGCCAAGAGCCCGGCGGCGACCATGACCGAGGGGTTGGAGGTGTTGGTGCAGCTGGTGATGGCGGCGATCACCACCGAGCCGTGCTGGACCTCGGTCCCGGTGCGCTCGGCCACGGCGACGCCCCCTTCCTGGCCCGCTGGGCCCCGGACGTCGCCGATGGGGAACGCGCGCCGAAAGCTCTCACCGGCCTCGGCCAGGGGCACCCGGTCCTGGGGCCGCCGGGGGCCGGCCAGGCTGGGCTCCACCGAGCCGAGGTCCAGGTCGAGCAACTCGCTGAACACCGGCGTCGGGGTCCCGACCGTGTGGAACAGCCCCTGCTCCTTGCAATAGCGCTCGACCAGGTCGATGTGCTCGCGAGGACGGCCGGTGATCTCCAGGTAGCGCAGCGTCTGCTCGTCGACCGGGAACAGCGCAGAGGTGGCGCCGTACTCGGGGCACATGTTGGACAGCGTCGCCCGATCCGGAATGGTCAGGCTGGCCAGCCCGTCGCCACAGAACTCGACGAACTTGCCCACCACGCCGTGGCGGCGCAGCATCTCGGTCAGGGTCAGCACCAGGTCGGTCGCCGTCGCTCCCATGGGCAGGGCGCCGTGGAGCCGAACGCCAACCACGACCGGCGTGGGGAGGTACATGGGCTGGCCCAGGAGGCAGGCCTCGGCCTCGATGCCCCCGACCCCCCATCCCAGCACCCCCAGGCCGTTGACCATGGTGGTGTGGGAGTCGGTGCCGACCAGGGTGTCGGGGACGGCGATCCGGCGCTCGCCCTCCTCTCGCACCTGAACCACGCGGCTCAGGTACTCGAGGTTGACCTGGTGGCAGATGCCCATGCCTGGGGGCACCACCGTGAAGTTGCGGAACGCCTGCTGCGCCCAGCGCAGCAGTGTGTATCGCTCGCGGTTGCGCTCGTACTCGCGGTCGATGTTGAAGGCATAAGCCCGGTCGTTGCCGAAGCGGTCGACCTGGACCGAGTGGTCGATGACCAGGTCGGCAGGCACCTGCGGGTCGATACGGCTGGGGTCCCCTCCGGCCCGCTCCACGGCGGAGCGCATCGCGGCGAGATCGACCACAGCCGGGACCCCGGTGAAGTCCTGCAGCAGGACGCGGGCCGGCATGTACGGGACCTCCGCTTCGGCCGGGGGAGGGGCGGGCCAGCCGGCCAGAGCCTGCACCGAGACCTCCGAGGCCATGCCGTGCGCAGCCGCCCGGAGCACCATCTCCAGCAGGATCTTGATGGTCATCGGGAGGCGGCTGGCGTCGCCAGCGCCGGACGCGTAGGCGCGCTCCAACGCATAGTACTCAAGCTCCAATCCGGGGAGCCGGCGGCGCACGTCGATCATGGAGGGAATCCTACTCCCCGGCGGGGAGCTGGCCGGGTCGGTTGGCGCGCGCGGGCGGGCGCCGCCGGGAGCGGGGCGCCAGCTGCCGTGCCCGTGGCAGCGCACGGCTGCGCGGGCGCTCGCGGCCCAACTCGTCGGCGCGGAGCTGGATGGCATGGATCACCGCCCGAAGGAAGTCCTGGATCAGCTCCTGCTCGCGCTCGGAGTGGGAGGCGAGGATGGCCCCCAGGTCCCGACGCAACCCGGCCAGGAGGGCGCACCCAAGGCGTCGCGCCTCCGCGGTGGGCTGCACCACCACCCGGCGGCGATCCTCCGGATCGTGGATCCGTCGCGCGCAACCGGCTCGCTCCAACCGGTCCAGGACGCCGGTCACGGCGCCCGTGGTCAGCTTGAGCTGATCGGCCAGCTGACCAGCGGTCAACCCCTTCCGCAGGGTGATGATGTCCAGGGCCCGAAGGTCAGTCCGATTGAGTCGACCGCGTGGTGAGATCGCGTTGGTGAAGGCCTCCACGCTGGCAGCGAGTTCCCGCAGCAGGTCGACGGTGGTTTGTTCCCGTCCCTGATGTGGCTCCTTGTCCCCCACCGCTGGCCGAAGGATACATCTTCTGCGCGGAATTTCCTATACGGTGAAGGTGGATCTACTCGACAACCTGCTTGACATATCGGCACTTGGTCGGCCGGCTCGGCTGGAGGACGTTCCGCCTGCGTTCGTGCGCCGAGCTGGGCCCAGCGCCGCCGTGAGCTCCCTCACCGTCGGCTCGCGCTGGAGCTCCTCAAGCGTGAGCGGTAGGGCCAGCGACCAGTTGGGATGCTCCTCGGTGGTCCCGGGGTAGTTGGGCCGCTCGCTGACGCCGAGGAGGTCCTCGAAGGTGGCCGTGACCAAGCGGGCCGGGCTCGAGGCCAGCGCTCGGTAGGCCGCGATCGCTACCTCCTTCGCGGACTGCCCCTCCTGAGCGCCGGCGTGACGCCGCAGTCGATCTCGGATCGCAGGGTCTCCGTCGGTTCCCTCCCACACCCCGGCCAGGGTGGGCAGGTCGTGGGTGGTCAGGGCCGCCATCGACCCCGGTGGGTACCGATCCGGCGGCTGGTCCTCGAACCACAGCAACCGGTATGAGAGCATGTCCCGGGCGGCCATCTCCTCTCGCACCAGGTCCTCGACCGTGCCCAGGTCCTCACCGATCACGTAGGCACGATGACGGTGGCTCTCCAGGGCCAGGATGTCCAGCAGCTCGCCATGCGGGTAGCGCACGTAGACGCCGTGGTCCGGCTCTGCCCCGCAGGGGATCCAGTAGAGGCGAAAGAGGCCCATCACGTGATCGAGGCGGAGGCCGGTTCCGTGGCGGAGGGTCGCCTGGAGGGTCTGGATGAACGGCTCGTAGCCGCTGGCCCGCAGCCGCCAGGGGTCGAAGGGCGGCACCGACCAGTCCTGGCCCCTGGGGCTGAAGGGATCCGGCGGGGCGCCGATTGACATCCCTTGGACGAGGGTGTCCTGCCACGCCCAGGCGTCGGCCCCTGCCGGCTGCACGCCTACGGGCAGGTCGTGGATCAGGGGGATCTCGCGCGCGGCCGCCGCCAGCTGGCGATCGAGCAGCCATTGCAGCCAGGCGTGGAACCGGACCCGACGCGCTCGCTCGTCACGAAAGCGTCCCACCGCTGCCGAGTCGGGTCGGCGTAGCGGCTCGGGCCATCGCTGCCAGGGAGCGCCGTACACCTCGCTCAGGGCGCAGAAGGTCGCGTACTCCTCCAGCCCGGGGGTGTGGGTGAGGTAGCGCTCAAGCTCCTCGTCCTCCTCAAGGCCCGCGAACAGCTCTTCCAGGGCCTGCATCTTGAGCCCGAACACCCGATCCCGTTCGATCCGGCGCTGGCGGTTGAGCTCCGTGCCCGCCCGGGCCAGGGTCGTCAATCGATCCCCCAGGCGCCAGGCGTTGGGCACCTCCTCCACGCGCAGGTAGAGGGGGTTGCGAAAGCGACGGCTCGACGGGTAGTAGGGGCTGGGCTCCTGAGGTGCCAGGGGCAGAGGTGCTACCAGCGGGTTGAGCAGCAGGAACCCTGCGCCAAGCCTGGCCGACCAGCCGGCGAGATGGCGAAGGTCGACCAGGTCTCCCATCCCCCAGCTGGCCTGTGAGCGTAGCGCGTAGAGCTGGACCGACCATCCCCAGGCCCGCAGACCGGGAGGGAGGTGGCAACGACCTGGGCTGGCGATCAGGCGGAGTTCGCCGCCGTCGTCCAGCCAGCGAAGGCGATGGTAGCCCGGTGGCAGGGGAGGGATGGTGTCGCTGGCCGGGAGCGTGGCCCCGTCCTCGGTCACCACCTCGGCCGGCCGCTCCAGCCGGAGCGGACGCTCCGAGGCGATTACCCGCACCGGTGCCGGCGAGGGCGACGCATCTCCCGCTCCCATGGCCTCCAGAACCTGCTCCACCACCTCGACGTCGGCCTCCCTCCACCGGCCGTGGACGTCGTGGTAGCCGGGCGCGATCCCCCATGCGGCTGGGTCCGGCGCTGGGCTCACCTCTCTTGCTTTAGGGTAAAGGTCCGATGGACGTCTGGCCCGGTCAGCCGTATCCCTTAGGCGCGACCTTCGATGGGACCGGCACCAACTTCTCCATCTTCTCGGAGGTGGCCGAGCGGGTGGAGTTGTGCCTTTTCGACGAGGCAGGGGACGAGGTCCGCCTGGACCTCCCCGAGCGGACGGCGCTCTGCTGGCACGGATACGTGCCCAACGTGCGCCCGGGCCAGCGCTACGGCTTCCGGGTGCATGGCCCCTACGATCCCCGGCGGGGGTTACGGTGCAACCCGGCCAAGCTGTTGCTCGATCCCTACGCCCGGGCCATCGAGGGGGACGTACGTTGGAACCGAGCCATCTTCCCCTACCAGCTGGGCGATCCTGACCTCGACCTGGTGCCCGACCTGGCTGACAGCGGGCCCTTCATGCCCAAGTCGGTGGTCATCGACCCCTGGTTCGTCTGGGATGACGATCGGCGGCTGCGCATCCCCTGGCACGAGACGATCATCTATGAGGTCCACGTCAAGGGGTTCACGCGCTGCCATCCCGAGGTGCCGGCCGAGCTCCGCGGCACCTACGCCGGCCTGGCCACGCCCGAGGCCATCGCCCACTTCAAGCGTCTGGGCGTGACCGCGGTCGAGCTGCTCCCCGTTCACCAGTTCGTCCACGATCATCACCTGGTCCAACTCGGGCTTCGCAACTACTGGGGCTACAACTCGATCGGTTACTTCGCTCCCCACAACGAGTACAGCTCGAGCGGGCAACGGGGGGAGCAGGTCCAGGAGTTCAAACGGATGGTCAAGACCCTGCACGAGGCGGGGATCGAGGTCATCCTGGACGTGGTCTACAACCACACTGCCGAGGGCAACCACCTGGGCCCCATGCTGTCGTTCCGGGGCATCGACAACGCCGCCTACTACCGCCTCGACGACGACCCTCGCTTCTACCGCGACTACACCGGCACCGGCAACAGCCTCAACATGCGTCACCCCCACGTCCTGCAGCTGATCATGGACAGCCTGCGGTACTGGGTCCTGGAGATGCACGTGGATGGCTTCCGCTTCGACCTGGCCGCCACCCTGGCCCGGGAGCTGCACGACGTCGACCGGCTCTCGGCCTTCTTCGACCTGGTCCAGCAGGACCCGGTGCTCTCCCAGGTCAAGCTGATCGCGGAACCATGGGACGTCGGCGAGGGCGGCTACCAGGTGGGGAACTTCCCCGTGCTCTGGTCGGAGTGGAACGGGAAATACCGCGACACCGTGCGGGACCTCTGGCGGGGCCGGCCAGCCACGCTGGCCGACTTCGGGTACCGCTTCACCGGCTCCTCCGACCTCTACCAGGCCGACGGCCGGCGGCCCTACGCCAGCATCAACTTCGTCACCTGCCACGACGGCTTCACGCTTGAGGACCTGGTCTCCTACAACGAGAAGCACAACCAGGCCAACGGCGAGGACAACCGCGACGGGGAGAACGACAACCGCTCCTGGAACTGCGGCGTGGAGGGCCCCACCGACGATCCCGCCGTCCGGGCGCTGCGCGATCGCCAGAAGCGGAACTTCCTGGCCACCCTGCTGCTCTCCCAAGGCGTGCCCATGATCCTGGCCGGGGACGAGATGGGCCGCACTCAAAGGGGCAACAACAACGCCTACTGCCAGGACAACGAGATCTCCTGGCTCGACTGGGAGCACCGCGACGAGCAGTTGCTCGAGTTCACCGCCCGCTTGATCCGCCTGCGCCGGGAGCACCCTGTCTTCCGGCGCCGGCGCTGGTTCCTGGGGCGTCCCATCCATGGCGAGGGCATGACCGACATCGCCTGGTTCAAGCCCGACGGCAATCCCATGACGGACCGCGACTGGAACGACGGCTTCGCCCGCTCACTGGCCGTCTTCCTCAATGGAGAGGAGATCGCCTCGCCGGACCCCCGCGGCCGCAGGCTCAGGGACGACTCCTTCTTCATCCTCTTCAACGCCCACGACCAGCCCTTGCGCTTCGTCCTCCCCCGAGGGCCCTACGGCCGGCGCTGGATGCGGATCCTGGACACCGCCAACCCGCTGCCGCGCTTCTACCGGGCGGGCGGCCAGGTGCCGGTGGAGGAGCGATCGCTGGTGCTGCTGCGGAAGATCGAGTAGCGGCCCCTCCGCGCTGACCCCCCGCTTGTGGCTCGGCCCGCCTCCTCGGCCGGCGAGAGCGTGGCCCCCCTCCCTCATCGGCAGCGCGGTCGGTGTCCCCTGTCGACGGCAGGCATGGAGCCGACCGCGTCGGGCCTCATGCTGAGCGTGGGGGAACGACATCCTTGAGGCTCGTCACCAGCTACCGGTGCCGTCCTGCCTCCTTCGCGACGTGCAGGGGATCCGCTCGTCGTCCGCCGTCCATCGCCGCCTGACGGCTGGGCTCGGACCGGCGCCGAGCCTGCTCTCCTCGACCGTGCCGGAGTCGGATGCCTGGGAGGGCATGGCGCGCCTCGAGCGTGTCAGCCCTGTCGCATGCCGGCCGACGTCGGTGGATGGCTCCCGGCCCCGGCCTTCGCCCTGAGCTCGCCCTGTCTCAGCGACGGGTGCCCGGTCGCCCTCTGCCCGAGGTGGCGGGATCACCTCTCGGCCGCGGGGCGGTCGGGGAGGGGGATGGCTGCGGTGGGCCGGGCTCGGGACGCGATCACGGGAGGGAGAGCCGTCAAGCCCTCTCAGGCAGGTCGGGGCCCTGCGTCGTCCGCGCCTCGTCGATCCGGGCCCGATCATCGCTGCGGTTGCCCGGGCGTCGCGGGCCTTCGGCCACCGGTCCCCACGCCCTGCGATCGAGCCGCGCCACCTTGTGGCCGAGGTGCCCCTCCCTGACCAGAACGGCCAGGGCATCGAGGATCACTCGGCTTGCGATCAGCGAGGTCTGCTCGGAGTGGTCGTAGGGCGGCGAGCACTCCACGACCTCGAGGCCGGCCAGCCCTTCGGCGGCCACCAAGCGGACAAGCTGGAGCGCCTCCCGCGGAAGCAGCCCTCCCGGTTCTGGCCAGCCGGTCCCGGGCACGAAGGCGGAGTCGATGACGTCCACGTCGAAGCTGAGGTAAACGGCCGTTGCCCCCTTCCACGCGACCTCGAGCGCCACCTCGGCCACCTTCTCGACCCCGACCCGCTCCACGTCCCCGACGGTCACGATGGTTGTGCCCCGGGCGCGTCCCACCTCGACCCCCGGCCGTGGCGCCTGCCATCCACCGATCCCGATCTGGACCAGGTTCGCAGCGGGCGCGTTCGGGATGTTGGTCGCATGGAACCAGGGCGTGGTATGCATCCGCTCGTCCAGGTCCCGCTCCTGGGTGTCGACGTGACGATCGAGATGGATGATGCCGATGGTGCCGTCGACCCAGGGGGCGAGGCCGCGGATGGTCGGGTACCCAATCGAGTGGTCGCCGCCGAGCACAACCGGGAAGACGCCCCGCTCGACCACGTATGACATGGCTCGGCTGATCTGATCGAACGATTTCTCGATGTTGGCAGGGATGGTGAACACGTCCCCGATGTCGACCAGGTTCAACTGCTCGCGGAGGTCGACGCCGAGCTCGAAGGAGTAGGTGCCGAAAAGGTTGGTGGCACGCCGGATCCCCCGCGGGCCGAAGCGTGTCCCCGGCCGGTACGTCGTCCCGGCGTCGAGAGGGACGCCGAAGATGGCCACCTCGGCGTCGCCGACCTGGCTCACGTCCTCCAAGAAGGGCGCTTTCAGGAAGGTTCCCGTCTCGCCCGCGAAATGGGGCAGCTCGCCCCGGACGAAGGTCGAGATCCGACGATCCTGGATCGAGGGGGCTGCCTCCAGCCCGTGGCGCAGGGCGCGATCGATCTCCTCGCGTTGACGGCGGGTGGGCAACCGCTCCTCGGCCCGCTGCGCCCATGCCCCCTCCGTGCTCCAGCCCTCACCCCCGGGCGGGCCCGGTGGCCGGCGGTGCGGACGACGATGATGGTGCAGGTGTGTCAAGCTCGGACTGCCTCCAGGTGTCACGGAGCCTCCGGGTGAGGCCTGGCGGGTGGTCCTCCTCCTGTCCCTCCCGCGGGCCTGGGAGCTAGGCCGGGTGTGGCTCACCTCGGCGACCATCGCCCAGGCGGCGGGACGGTGCTCGGACGGTGCCGACTCGACGGGCTTGATCTCGGTGGCCGTGGCCATCGCTCTTGCATCGCGACGGGCAGGGTAACGGCCCGGTGGGGGTCGCTCTTCGGCGCACCGACACGAAGCCCGAGCCGCGGATTCGGTCGCTGGTGACGTGCGCCGGCGCTCTGGCCGCGGAGGCACGAGATCGGTGGGGGCACCGGAGGCGAAAGGGGCCAGCCCCTCGTCGTCTCGCCGTGGCCGAACTCGGCCTTACCTGGCCGTGGCCCGGCCTGGCGGGGCCCGTTCGGCGCTGGCGAAGGGCCATGGCGTGTGCATACTCGACGGGCAGGATGAGGATCTGGGTCTTCCTGATCGGGCAACGAATCGGCGCTGCGACGAGCTTCGAGGAGATCTACTGCAACCTCCTGGCCGACGCCGAGCTGGCCGAGCGCCTCGGCTTCCACGGGGTGCTCTTGGCCGAGCACCACTTCACCAACTACTGCGCCATCCCCAACCCGCTGCTGGTCGCGGCTGCCGTCGGGCAGCGCACCAGCCGTATCCGGATCGGCACGGCCGTGCTGGTCTTGCCACTCCATCATCCGGTCAGATTGGCTGAGGAGATCGCCCAGGCTGACCAGCTGACCGGAGGCCGGCTCGAGGTGGGGTTCGGCCGAGGCTACGCTCCCTACGAGTTCGCTCCGCTGGGCCTCGACCTGGAGGGCTCCGCCGAAGCCACGGTCGAGGCGTTGGACGTGCTGGAGGAGCTCTGGAGCGGGACCGACGTCGAGCGTTCGGAGGGACGACATCGCTTCCCGCCCATCACCGTCACCCCCCAGCCGATCCAGCGGCCACGGCCGCCGGCCTGGTACGCGTGTGGGTCAGCGGGCTCCTTTGCCATCGCCCTCGACCGCGGCCTCTCCCCCTTCATCGCCGTGGGGGTGCGGGGGCGCGCCTTCGTCGAGGCCTACCGGGAGGCGTTCGAGCGTGAGTGCGCCCGGCGGGGCGTTGACCCGCGGTCCATCCGCTTCGGCGTTCAGATGCTCGCTCACCACGGGGGTGGCAGGGAGGTGGAGCATGGGGCCCAGGCTGGCCGCCTCATGTACCGCATGACCGCGCGCTTGGCCGCCGGGACGCAACGGGTGCGAGCCGGCCTGGTGGATCTGACCGGCACGGAGCTGCAGGCGGACGTCTCCACCGAGCAGATCACGTCCGGCTCGCTGATCGGCGACGACGATCACGTGCGCAGCCAGCTCGCCTGGCTGGAGGGGATCGGCGTCACCGACCTGTCGCTGAACTTCCGCTACGGCGACCTCGACACCGGCTCCGTACGCCGCTCCATGGAGCGGGTCGCCGAGCTCGCCAGGCTGAGAAGTCAATGAGGGCTGATGCCGCCGTCGGCCGGCCTCCGTCGGGGAGGAAGCGGCCCCCATCCTTGTGGATCTTGATCGCTCTCTGATGGGATGGTCGTCTGAGCGGCAAGCCGCGTAGGCCCGAGGGGCCGGCATGTCCGGGACATGCCGCCCTCTTCCTCTCGCCGGTCCCTGAGGGGTCGGCTCACGATGGGGGCGAGATCGCCTCCAGGCCCTTCCACCACCTCGCCGGCACTCGTGCCCGCCGGCAATCGTAGGGCCGGATACGCGAGAGGGTGGGAACCCCGACGCTTGCCTTCCCGGCATGGCTATCCTCCACCCCTTGCTCCATCGAGCTGGCCAGGCTGAGCTTGGCCGTGCCCCTGGCGCTCCGGACCGGTGCCCAGCTCCTGGCGAGGAGGTGTGGGAGGTCGTGCTGGCACGCCCCATCAGGCCACCTCAGGGCAGGCGCGGACCTTGGCCCATGGGGCTCTCTTGGCGGGTGGGTCCGGTCCCCCAGAAGTCGGGGGCGCGCTTGGTGATGACGACGGGCAGCGGTGACCTTCCAGCTCGACCCGGCCGGGTGCCTGCGGCTCCGCGCCGATGAGGTCAGCGTGGGGCGCCACGGCCGAGCGCTGAGCGCGGATGATCGTGTCATGGCCAAGGGCGACTACGTGGAGGTGCTGGTGGATGCGGGTGGAGGCACGGCACGCGAGTATCGGGTTGTGGCCAGCCGGGCCGGCCGTCGAGTCGACGTGCGGACCTCACGTACCACCGTCGAGGTCAGCGAGGTAGCCCGCAATGGCAAGGTCGTGCGGACGGCCCGTTTCTTGGCTCCGCGCGTTCTCGCCGTGGTGGAGTTCCCGGTCCAGGAACGGCGCCTAGACTAGGCGCTGGAAGAGCGTGCGCCGGGCCTCGGTGGGTCGAGTGCCCGGCGCCAGGTTGCTTCAGCCGGTACGGACGACCAGGGTGCCCACGATCAGGTCGTGGATGGCCTGCTTACGCTGGCCCAGGCCGACCATGAAGGCGCTGACGATGGCGGGGATGAGGCAGAGCGCGAACGAGACCTCGATCAGCACGTAGCGGCCGGCGGCCAGGCCAGCGGTGACAGGGGTGCCGTCGACGCGAACCAGCCTGATGCCCAGGGCCTGGTAGCCGAGGGTCTGGCCGTTGTTGTTGGACCAGAGGTAGGTGAAGTAGGCCAGGCCGAAGACGAAGCCGATCAAGCTGTTCAGGGGCCGCTCGTTGATGCCGGTGACGGCGCTGATGATGAGCGCCACGATCGTGCTGGGGATGCCGTAGATCAGCCCGTCCAGGATCAGGGCGACCAGCCGCCGCCAGAACCCGCCGTAGGTCGCGGCCGCGGCCACGCCAGGGTAGGGCCCAGGAGGGCTAACGTACCCCGGCGGCGGAGGGGTCCCGCCGGGCGGCGGTGGAGGAGGGGTGCCACCGGGCGGCGGCGGAGGAGGGGTGCCACCGGGTGGCGGCGGTGCGCCGCCGGGTGGTGGCGGAGGTGGGGTCCCGCCGGGTGGCGAGGGCGGTGTCCAGCGCTGCAAGCTCATGGGGGTTTCCTGTACCAGACCGGTCCCCTGCTTTGCCGTCCAGAAGCCTTTGTGGACCCTGCCCCGGACGATCGATCCCGAACGCTTGGCGGTCGTGGGCGACCAGCGAGCGCTGGTGGGGGCGTCGATGCGCGATGCGCCGGCGGGGCGAGATCCGGCGATGAGGACGGGGAAGGTGGAGCCCCCACAGCCAGTGCGCGGGGGGCAAATGAGCCGTCGTCGGCCTGGCCCGAGGCCGAAGCGCTGGGCGATCTCCCAGGGAAGGGCGCAGACGGCCGGTGCTGGATGGCGTGGGCGAGCAGGGGAAGGGGCCCGGGCGATGGCCCGCGTGACCGTGGTCTCCGCCCCCGGGTCCGCTGCGGATCGGCGCCCCGACCTGGACGGCAGGTGGCGGAAGTCGCGGCGTGGGCGGCTCGAGAGGGACCCACCGTCGAGCGCATGGCACCGAGACCGGATAAAGCGCTGAGGGGGAGAGGTCGAGGTTCCTGGGCCGGCTGCGCCGGCGCTCCCGGGCGATCTCGCGGAGCCGGCGGGGCTCGACCCGCCGCCGGCAAAAGGGGCGGCGGAGAGCCCGGCTCCAGGCCCACCCCGCCGCCATCCGACGCCACGAGATCCATCGGCTCACCACCCGGCTG
>DATGLL010000101.1:0-36707 GCA_035294145.1 Candidatus Dormiibacterota bacterium
GCTCGATCGTGCTCTCGGCCATCACCAACGAGGTGGGGGACAGCCGGGCGGAGCTGGAGGCGGAGGTGGAGGGCTCCGAGCTCCAGATCGCCTTCAACGCCCGCTACCTCTCGGACGCCCTCGGGGTCATCGATTGCGAGCGGGTCGAGCTGCGCTTCGACGGCCCTCTCAGCCCGGGCCTGATCAAGCCGCCTGGAGCCGAGGACTACCTCTACGTGATCATGCCGGTCCGGGTAGCGATGTAGACGCCGTGCGGCTGGTGTCGCTCGAGCTTCGCAACTACCGCAACTACGCTCATCTCGAGCTTGAGCCGGGGCCACGGCTCAACGTCTTCCTGGGCGCCAACGGTCAGGGCAAGACCAACCTGCTTGAGTCGGTCGCCTTGCTGGCCCTCAGCCGGTCACCTCGAGCCCGGCGGGATGCCGATCTGGTCGGTTCCCTGTTCCCGGAGGCCAGGGTGACCGCCTGCGTCGAGGCTGGAGGACGGCGGGCTGAGGTCCGCTTGTCGATCAGGGTCGAGGGGGCCCACACCCACCGCCGGATCGAGGTCGACGGCCAGCCACGGCGATCGGTTGACCTGCCCGGGCTGTTCCGCGTCACCCTCTTCTGGCCCGACGACATGGACCTGGTAAAGGCTGGCCCCGAGCACCGGCGTCGACTCTTGGACCAGATGCTGGTGCAGGTCTCCCCTGGTTACGCGCGGCTCCTGCATCGGTACGTTCGCGTGCTTGAGCAGCGCAACAGCCTGCTCAAGCAGGTAGCGGCTGGTGCTCAATCCCTCTCGGCGCTAGAGGTGTGGGATCTGGAGCTGGCTCGTCTGGGGGAGCAGCTGGCGACGGCCCGACGCCAGGCGGTGACAGCACTACGCGGGCCCTCCAGCTCTCACCATGCGGCGATCTCAGGCGGTGAGACCCTGGAGCTGGAGTACCTTGGGCCACCCGATGACCTGCTTCGGGCTCTCGAGACTTCCCGACTCGACGACCTGCGGCGTGGGGCGACTGGGGTTGGCCCTCATCGCGATGATGTGTTGGTTCGGCTCGAAGGGCGAGAGGCACGTGGGTTCGCCTCGCAAGGGCAGCAGCGCACAGCGGTGGTGAGCCTGAAGCTGGCGGAGGCGGACGTGGTTGCCGAGCTCACCGGGGAACGGCCGGTGCTGCTCCTCGATGACGTGCTCTCGGAGCTGGACGCACGGCGACGGACAGCGTTGCTGGAGCGGCTGGGCGAGCCTGGGCAGGTGATCATCACCTCGGTGGAGGCTGATCCGCTGCCGCCCACGTTGATGGTCGGGTCCGTGGTGTGCTGCATTGAGCGAGGGACGGTGCGGGGCTGTGGATCGGCTCGCTGACCTCCTTCCCCAGGTGCTGGCCCGCCAGCCCAGGAGCGGTCGGGTGGCGGAGCTACGAATCCAGCAGGTGTTCCGCGAGGTGCTTGGTGAGGACCTGGCCACCGCCTGTGAGCGGATCGAGGTCCACGGCTCGGCGATTGCGGTAACGACAGGCAACCCGGCCTTGGCGCACCAACTCCGGCTGGACGCGGGGCTCTTGCTGAGGCGCCTGAACGAGGAGTGTCATCTGGCCCGGGAGATGCGCGTGCTCCGGGTCCGGGTGGGGAGGGCGGTGCCGCCAGGAGAGGGCTGACCGAGGATGGGGGACGGCGAGAGCGCCGGTGGGCAGAGGTGATGGACCTCTGGGGAGAGATGGCAGACGCGGGCCGTGGGCTCAGCGACGAACAGCAAGTCGCGAGCCAGGTCCGGCCGGGGCCGCTGCGGGTGGTCGCAGGGGCGGGCACCGGCAAGACGGCGGTCATCGCGGCCCGCTTCTGCAAGTTGCTGGAGGCTGGCGTCGACCCTGCCCAGATCCTGGTCATGACCTTCACCGAACGGGCGGCGTCCGAGATGCGGGACCGCATCCTGGCTGCGGGCGGCATCCCGGATGCGCCCAACGTGGGGACCTTCCACTCCATGGCCCTGCGCTGGCTCCGCGAGGAAGCACGTCACCTCGGGCTCAACCCGGCCTTCCGCATCCTGACTGGGCCAGAACGTTGGATCCTGACCCGTGAGCTGATGTGGGAGCTTCAGGACGTCGCCCTTGTGGGCACCGAACGTCCCGATGACCTCGTGGCACCGATCCTGAAGCTGATGGAACGGCTCAAGCAGGAGCTGATCCCGCTGTCGCGGATGCGGGATTGGGTGCAGCGCCTTGAGGACGCCGGCCGCCGGCGGACGCTGACAGCGGTGCTCGACGTGATCCAGGCCTACGAGCGGCGGTGCCGGCGCGAGGCCCTGCTCGACTTCGACGAGTTGCTCCGTCAGGCCGTGCGGCTGTTCGAGGAGCATCCCAAGGTGCGGGAGCGCTACGTGGCACGCTTCCCTTGGATCATGGTGGACGAGTACCAAGACACCAACTTGGCCCAGGAGCGGATGGTGGAGCTGCTGGCCGGGGTGGGGGGCAACATCTGCGTGGTCGGTGACGACGACCAGAGCATCTACCGGTTCCGAGGGGCGTCGCGGGCCAACATGGAGCGCTTCCTCGCCTCCTTCCCCTCAGCTGCCACCGTCACCTTGGGACGCAACCGACGGAGCACGATCGCGATCGTGCGCGCAGCTCGCCGGCTGATCGAGCACAACCGAGAGCGGTTGCCCAAACCCCTGGAAGCCGCTGCCGAGGCAGAGGTGGGACCTGCCGTCGAGATCTGGGAGTGCGGCGATGGTGGCCAGGAGGCCAAGGCCATCGCCAGCGAGATCGCGCGCGCCTGGAGGGAGGGGGTGACCAGCATCGCCGTGCTGGCGCGCACCCATGCCATCGCCCGGCCATTGGCTGACGCCCTGGCCGCGGCGGGGGTCCCGTACCAGTACCGAGCCGGGCAGGGACTGTTCCAGCGCCAGGAGATCCGTGACCTGGTCGCCTACTTACGGTTGTTGCACGATCCGGGCGACCGGCTGGCGTTGGCCCGTCTGCTGGTGCGGCCACCCCTGTGTCTTGACCTCGCCGATGTCCTGAGGCGGCTCCGAGGGGTGTCACCGGCCGACTCGCTGTCCGCCTTGGCCTCCTGGGAGCCTACGGCGGCCTGGGCCCGATGCCTGCTGGAGGTGTCCGCGCTGGCGGCTCGGCTCGGGGTCGACGAGCTGCTCTTCGAGTTGCTGGATCGGACACGCTACCTGGAGCGGGTGGTGGCACCTGAGGACCGTGGCGGCGCCGAGGCCAGGCGCATTTCGGCCAACGTCGGACGCTTCGCCGAGTTCGTCTCCGAGTACTGCGAGCGACGACGCGATCATCGGCTCGGTCCCTTCGTCGAGTACCTCGACCTGGTCCTGCGATCAGGTCTGGACGAGGAGGTCCCCGAGGTCGAGGAACTCGAGGATGCCGTCCAGGTGATGACCATTCACCAGGCCAAGGGGCTGGAGTTTGACCTCGTCTTCGTGCCGGCGGTAGCGGAAGGTCGTCTACCCCAGCCGCGGCGTGGCGACGGAGTCGAGGCCTTGGTCGGAGGCGACCTTCCGCTCCATCTGCTGGAGCCATCGGTACGCGCCCGCGAGGACCAGGTGGCCGAGGAACGCCGACTCTGCTACGTGGCCGTGACCCGTGCGCGCCGGCGTCTGGTGCTGAGCTGGGCTGAGCGCTACGAGGGGACCAGGGTCTGGCGACGATCGCGGTTCCTGGAAGAGCTGGGGCCCGAGGTCCAGCGGCGCGATCTTCGGTCGGCTCCCCGGGCTGGCGGGGCCGGCCCCGACCAGGACGCCACGGCCGGCCATCCTCTTCCGGTTCCGGAGGGTCGGCGGACCGGTCGGGGCCAACGTGAGGAGGGGCGCTCGGACCGGCTGGGGAAGGGCATGGGGACAACGCCCGTCCTGTCCTACAGCTCGATCAGCGCCTACCGTGAGTGCCCACGCCAGCACTGGTACCGCTACCAGCTCGGGTTGCCCGCTCCCCCGCCGGTCGAGGCGCAACTGGGCAGCGTCGTCCATCTGGTGCTGATGCGAGCTGGTCACCTCCGGCGGCAGGGGGGCGAACCTGACCGTGCCTTGCTCCAACACCTGTACCGCGAGGCCTGGGAGGAGGTCGGTTGCTCCGATCCCCGCCGTCGGCCGGCGCTGGAGGCGCTGGGCTGGCAACTGCTGGAAGGGTTCGTCGCCGCGGGAGGGCTGGCGTCACCCCCAGCCCTGGTCGAGGCGCCGTTCACGGTCGAGCTGGAGGGCTGGACGCTGCGGGGCGTCATCGACCGGGTGGATCGGCTGGAGCCGACCTCCGAGGCCAAGTCGACCGATGGTCGAGCAACGGCGCCGCGTTGGCGGATCGTCGATTACAAGACCGGTGACCCGGTGCCGGTCAGCCGCCTCCGACGCGACCTCCAGCTTGCCCTCTACGCGCTGGGGGTGAGGACAACGTTGGGCCCTGGTCCCATGGAGCTAGAGATCCTCTACCTGCGGGAGGGACAGTCCGTCCGGCTGCCGGTCACCGAGGACCTCCTGGCGGAGGCCAAACGGATCGGGGCCGAGGTCGCCGAGGGCGTGCGCCGTGGCCACTTCGAGCCACGCCCCGAGCGTCGCCGCTGCTCGCTCTGCGGCTACCGGTTGGCCTGCGAGGCCGCCCTGTAAGCGAGGGCCACGGCCAGACACCGGCGGGCGATCTCCAGAGCGGCGGTAGGCCGAGACAGGGCGATCGCGCGGGCTCGCATGCGGTGGTGGCGATCGGGGTTGGCCAACAGGTCCGCGATCGCTTGGGGCAACCGATCGGGACGAGGGATGTAGACACCGGCTCCCGACCTAGTGACGAAGCGCACGTTCGCCTTCTCTTGGCCCGGAAGGTAGCTGGTCAAGACCAGGGGGACCCCGGTGGCCAGCGCCTCAGCGATGACCCCCGGACCAGCCTTGGTCACGACCAGGTCGGAGGCTCGGAGGAGGTCGGCCATGTCGTCCACGAAGCCCAGGACTCGGGTGGGGACAGCAACCGGCAGGTTCCCGAGGCGCTCCCGCAGCGGCTGGTTGCGGCCGCAGACGGCCACCACCTGCCAGGGGCGAGGGCGGCAGGCCAGCGCTCGCACCTGGTCCAGCAGCGGTCCCGATCCCTCTCCACCCCCGGTCACGAGGACGGTGGGGCGCTCGGCCTCCAGCCCGAGCCGACGTCGGATCGTCGCTGCCTCCCCTGGTACGGGCGGGCGAAAGCTTGAGTCGACTGGGAAGCCCAGGCACCGGATCCGATCCGCGCGCATGCCCGCCCGAAGGCTCGCGGCTCGAGCCTCCTCGGTTGGCACCACCACCAGGTCGGCCCGCGGAAACACCCAGCCACGGTGGATCTCGATCAGGTCGGTGACCACCGTTACCAGCCCACGGCGTCGTCCCCTCTCCAAGAGGGGACCGGTGACGTGGTTGAGGAGGGGATGGACCGAGACGAGGAGGTCAGGGTCGATCACGTCCAACTGCCTTGCCAGAGCCTCTCGGACCTGGGTGCCGAAGGCCGTTTGGAGAAGGGCGAAGGCGAGAAGGGAGTTGGAGACGTGGTAGATAGCTCCCCATGTGTTCGGCCAGCGCTGGATGATGATGGGGTAAAGGGAGCAGATCCGGCGCACGGCGTCAGGGCCCTGATCGAGGAGGGGGTCGATCGCGGCCACCCGGATCTGTGGCGCCAGTTGCCGGAGCGCCCCAGCCAGGGCTCGGGCGGCGGAGCGATGGCCGCCGCCGGTGTCGGAAAAGAGCAGCAGCACGGAGGCAACCTCGCCCTCCACCATGGCCGGCAAGCCTTCCCGGGTCGTGCTCGTGGGGGTCGGGCAGGCCCGGCCTGGGGGTTGGCTGGCACGAGGCACTCGCTTGGATGGTCGACCGACCGGCATTGCAGCGCCAGGTTACGATCTGCGCCCCCACGGAGGCTCCGGACGGGAGCCCGTTCGGCTGTCGATGCGGGCCCCGGGGGGACGGAATAGATCGCTCGCCCAGCCTTTTTCCGCAGGATATGTGCTCCGTTGCGGCGGTCTCCGCATCGAGGCTGACGTTCGCATCCCGGAGGTGGCTCGATGGGAGACCGTCGTACCGTGGCTGAGCCCGAGTTCACGCGCCTGGGCCAGGACTTGCCGTCGTCGTCTCGGCTCAGGGTGGCGATGATCTCCATGCACACGTCCCCGACGGCCAAGCTGGGGGCCGACACCAATGGTGGGCTCAACGTGTACGTCCGTTCGGTCGGTATCACTTTCGGCCGTCGCGGGGTGATCACCGATGTGTTCACGCGTCGCCGGGACGAGCGGCAGCCGGTCGTCGAGCAGGTAGCCCCGGGGTTCCGGGTCCTCTCCCTGCCCGCTGGGCCACCTGGCCTGGACAAGTACGGGCTGCTCGACCAGGTTCCTAGCTTCGCCGACCAGGTCGAGGCCTTCATCCGCGGCTCGGGCGTCCGTTACCACCTGATCTACTCCCATTACTGGTTGTCGGGCCTCGTGGCGTGCCTGTTGCGCGGACGCCTGCGAGTTCCCTGGGCGCATCGAGCGCATACGCTGGCCCTGGTCAAGAACCGTCACCTGGCCCCGGGGGCGAAGCCCGAGCCGGGGGTTCGGGTCGACCTGGAGGGGGAGATCTCACGTTGTGCCGATCTCCTGGTGGTCAGCACCGAGGCGGAGGGCGCCGAGCTGCAGCGGTCCTACCACGTGCCTCCGGAGCACGTTGCCGTGGTGCCGCCAGGGGTGGACGGCACCACCTTCCATCCCCTACCCAAGCCGTTGGCCCGCCTGTTGATCGGTCAGGCCGACCGGCGTGTGTTCGTGTTCGTGGGGCGGCTGGAGCCGTTGAAGGGGGTAAGCGTGATCCTCCATGCCCTGGCCAGGCTGATGGCCGAGGGCCGCCACCGTGACCTCAGGCTCCTGATCTTGGGCGACGATGGGGGTGATGGGGGTGGGGAGAAAGCGCGCCTGCAGCGCCTCACCGCCGAGCTCGGGCTGGGAGAGCAGGTCCGCTTCCTGGGACCGATGCCGCAGCTTCAGCTTCCTGTGTACTACGCAGCTGCCGAGGCATGCCTCATCCCTTCGTATAGCGAGTCATTTGGGCTGGTGGCGCTGGAGGCCCAGGCCTGTGGAACCGCAGTCGTGGCCAGCAACGTGGCTGGTCTGGCCTCGGTGGTCCGCGACGGGACGACTGGGTTCCTGGTCGATGGGCCCGATCCGGGTCTCTACGCCGACCGTATGCGTCGGCTGCTGGAGGAGCCGGGGCTGGCGATCAGGATGGGGCGGAACGGGCGTCGGCGGGCCGAGGGGTTCACCTGGGAGCGGACCGCGGATCTCCTCCTGGCTCGCTTCCGAGCCTTGGCCGGGTCCGTGCCCACACTTGATCCACGATCCGAGCTGCTGGGGGACCCGGCTGGGGACGGCCTATGATCGGCCGCGCCGAGGTCCTTGTGGCTCCAGCGTGGCTTGCCGGGGTGCACGAGCGATGCCCTCCCTTGACCGTGCCCCCCCTGACCCTGCCATCCCCGCCCGGTGGGTGGGGAGGGCTGGGTGGTCCGCGCCCGAGTCTGTGGGGGGCATGCGGCAGTGAGATGGGGGGCTCGCGCACCCGGCGCTCGAGGTCTTGGCCGGCGCAGCGCTGGCGGAAGCTCAGGGGATCGAGTCGGAGAGTCGGCCTCGAACCTCACGCAGGCAAGCCCCATCAGTCCCACCGCCGGCGTCGGCGCCTTGGGCACGGGATGCTGAGGGAGACCTCGACCCGGCTCGGGTCGGGTTGGGTGGCGCCGACGCAGCCGTTCAGCGACCTTGCCGCCCCAGGGCGAGGAGGCGTTGGTCCACGGCCCCCGCGGGCCGGGCAGTAGGGCTCCCTGCTCAGGGCCTGGTCGGCCAGGTGGCCGCGCGGCGGCTGGCTCGGTCCCGGGTCTGGGGCCGTCCACCTCCTCCGTCGTCGATCGGCTTTGAGGGATGGGGAGGGAGCATGAAGGAGACTCGAGCCGTCGGTCTCCCTCTCCGCTGGGAGCGACCAGGGCTCGCTCCGACGACGTTGGGCCTGGCTTGGCGCCTGCGAGCTCAGCCCGGCGTCCAGGCAACCATCTCGCAGGTGTAGGGGAACCGACTCGGATCGTACCGCGTGAGTTGGGTAAGCCCGGTCCCATCGGCATTGACCAGCCAGACGCTCGCCGGCCCGCTGCCGGAGCGGCCGATGAGCGCCAGCTGGTGGCCGTCTGGAGAGGGGGAGATGGCAAGGACGTCCAATCGCCCCGCGGGCATGCCTCCTCCATCCAAGCGAGTAGGTGGCTGGGCGCTCACGGCCAGGCGGAAGACCTTGGTCAGGGTCTCCCCGCCCGTGGTGCTGGCGGCGGTCACGAACAAGTGCCGGGAGTCCGCCTCCCAGGCCAGGTCCGAGACTTGACCGGTGGCCACCGTCACCGTGTCGCCATCACGGAGCGAGCGCACCTTGACCTGGGCATGAGTGGCTTCTTCCCCAGCCGTCCGGTAGGCCAGCTCCTGGCCGTCCGGCGACCAGGTTAAGTCATCGATCGGCAGCGTCTCGCGTTGCAGCGTGTAGCGCGCCCGCAGCTCCACGTCAAAGGCATCGATTTGCCAGCCTGGCTGGGGAGTGGGTCGACCGCTGGCCGGCGACGGACCAAGGTCTGCTTGGCCGGGGACCACGAACGCGATCCTGAGGCCGTCTGGGGCGACCGCGGCCTCGCGCACGTCGTCGGCGATCGCGATCACCTTGCCATCGGGCTCGAGGAGGCGGAGATTGCCCTGATCGAGGAAGGCATACCCTTGGCCTGACGCGAGATAGGCGGCCCATTGGGCTCGGAAGGGAAGGGCCACCGGAGTGCCGTCCAGCGGTTGGTCCGTCCAGGTCCCGTCGGAGCTGTGGAGCAGCAGCCGGGTACCGTCTGGCGACCAGGAGTAGCCGTCGACGGGGGTGGTCAACAGGGTGCGGGGAAACTGGCTGTCGTCGACGATCCATACCCCTTGGCTGTTGCCTAGGGTGGAGCGGGCGATGAAGCTGACCCAGTGGTGAAGAGGACGTGTGGGGCCGGTGGTGAAGGTGATGACACTGCCTTGGGCGAGGTGGTTGCCGTCGACGTCCAGGGCCTCGGACGTGATCGCCACCTGATAGGAGACGTGCGGCTCCAGAAGAGAGTCGGGGGCGATGACGACCCGGTCGGGATCCAGCGGGTCCCGGTGGACGGTGAAGGGCATCCGAGGGGCGAAGCTGATGGCTCGCTCCAGCGTAGATACCTGCATCGGTCGACTGAAGGTGAGGGTGACGTAGGTGGATGGGTCGACTTGGTCTTGTCCGGAGGCGGGGCTGACGTCGGTGAGCGTGGGAGCGGCCTCGGTCTGGAAGGTCCAGCTGTGACGGAGGCCGTTGGTGTTGCCCTGCAGGTCCCGGTAGCCAGGGGCGAGCACCACGCGGTACCGGTGCGAGGGTCGGAAAGGAGCTCCTGGGTGCTCGAACACCAGCTCGCGACTCCCGATCCAGTGCAACTTCCCTGGGACGTGGGGCACGAGGTGGAAGCGGGTGGCGACCGAGCTCTGGTCCATGGGCCGGTCGAACTCGATGCGCACCGGCGCGTTGCTGCGCACCCCACCTGCGCCACGGGAGGGTGAGATGGCAACGATCTGCGGGGGGCTGCCGCAGGCCGCCACGGTCCCTGCAACCGCAGGCAAGAGCAGGGACGCGGCCAGCAGGAGCGTCCTACTGCGACGAATATGCCTCGAGACGAGCCCTGAGGTCGTTGGCGAGCGCCTCCAGGCGGGAGGCGTCGACGAAGAGGATGGAGATGGTCGGGATTTGATCGATGGCGCTCTGAATGCCAGCCTGGGAGCGCTCAGCGGCTCCCAAGAGATCCTTCACCTTCCGAGCCCGGTTGCCGAGCTGATCCTCGGTCATCTGCTGGAGGTCTGCGATCACGGCCTCCCAGTCCACCCCTGAGGCTGACGGCACGGGCGACGAGGTCGGGTACGTGCTTGAGCTGGAGGCCGTCGGCTGAGGGGCCGGGGTGTAGGTCGGCTGCGGGGCCGCGGCCGGCGGGCTGTAGCTGGGCTGACGTTGGGGGGGAGGGCTTGGGGAGGGACTCGGTCCGGCAGGCGAGGGCGGGGCGTACGGGCGCCGGGCGCCTACCACCTCGGCCACGTCCAGGGGCTCGTGACGGGCGCTAGCGCTTGCCTTGACCTCGATCATGGCGCCGGGATCGCGGCAGAGGGCGAGCACGGAGTCGGCACGCTCGGCCACCTCCCGCGACTCGCTGGTGTAAGCGCCTGCGATCTTGCCCTCTTTGAGGATGATGACCCCGGTCCCGGTGGCGGCCCGCACGGTGACGGTCCCGCTCAACCGGCGCTCTTCAAGGAATCGCAGCAGGGCCGGCACATCGACCCAGGACGCGTAGAGCTCGGTGTAGACGGGCTCGGCCACCGTCAGCTCAAAGAGGCCGTCGACCAGCTCCGGCGTCAGCCCCACCACGTCGAGCACCCCCTGACCCCGGTTGACCTCGTCGTTGAAGTGGCTCAGGGCCTGCTTGCCAAGCTCCGGCTGGGGGTCCTCGCCGGCGTCGTAGACGCACTCGAGGACCGTGCCCTCCCGGAAGTAGATGAGGCCATTCGCGTTCTCGGTCAGAAGCCGGACGTACCCGGTGTGGCCCTCACGCTCCAGCGTGGTGATCAGCCGGGGGAAGTCCACGAACGACGTCTTCAGCGAGTCGTACATGGTCTGCCCCGCCGGCACTGGGATCGGCTCGCGGCCATGGCGCGGCTTGGGACGCTGCTTGAAGAAGCGCCGCCAGCCTGGCGGCGTCACCTGGGCGTTGCGCTGGTCGCCGCCCATCGTCGGCGCGGGAGCGGTCCGTGGTGGCGGTGCCGGTGGTGGCGTCGGTGGTGGGGCTGGTGGGGTCCAAGCCTCCTGTGGAGAAGGCTGAGGTGGCGGCTGCTGGGCCGCCGGCCGCCGCGAGGCCTTGGGCTGCGACGCCGACGCGGAAGGCGACGGCGCCGGCCGACCGCCCTGCTGCTCGGCCCGGTCGATGAGCTCTGAGATCGACGAGCGGACGGTCTCATCCGCTGGCAGCTTGGCCTTGGCGTCGAAATCGAACTCGCCCGTGGACCAGGTCAGCGCCGCGACGACCGCATCGTCTCCGGCGGTTCCCTCCCCGACCGCGTGGAAGAGGTGGCCGAACAGGAAGTACAAGGTCGTGGACCCCTGGCCGTCCTGGCGTAGGGTCAACGTCCCGGTTGCCCGCTCAGCTTGGGCGGCTTCGAGAAGGGACCGTACGTTGGTTTCGGCTAGCGACCCTCTGGTCTGCAACGGCTTCTCCACTTATGGTGCCGCGGAACCTACGGCACCAGGTTGAATCCCGCAAGAGGCTAGTATAGTTGCCGGGGCATGTCCAAGCCCGGCCCGGCCTCCGCTTCGAACCTCGCCACCAACCTCGTCGAGCCTTCTCCCTCCTCTCCATCGCGGCTCCTCCTGGTCCGGCATGCAGAGTCTACGTGGAACGCCCTCCGCCGCATCCAGGGCCAGATGGATCCGCCGCTCTCCCCGCGTGGCCGCGCCCAGGCCCGAGGTCTGGCCGTTCGGCTGGCAGGCTGCCGGCTGGCCGGGTTCTATTGCAGCGACCTCCTGCGGGCCAGGCAGACGGCGGAGGTCATCGCCGAGGCGGTAGGCCTCCGACCTGTGCCGGAGCCCGGGCTGCGCGAGATCATGCTGGGAGCCTGGGAGGGGAGGAGCCGGGAGGAGCTGCTCCGAGAATATCCGGAGGAGTGGGCGGCTTGGGTGCGGGAGCCCTCGTGGGATCTGATCCCCGGTGGCGAGGGAGCGCAACCGTTCGAGCAGCGGGTGGGGCGGGCCCTGCGCGAGATCCTGGACCGTCATCCCTCGGGCGACGTCCTCTGCGTGACCCATGGGGGGGTGATCCAGGTGGCGTTGCTCAGCGTGGTCGGGCGTCGGAGCCATGGCCAGTTCCCCTTCTTGATCGACAACGCCTCCCTGACCGTCATCCAGTGGACCGGAGGCCAGGCGGTGATCACCGCCGTCAACGACACCTGCCACCTGGCCTGAGCGATCCCTGGGCCCGTTCCGGGATACTTGACCACCGATCGTGGGCGTCGTGCTCTCTACCCCTGACACCGCTACCCAGGAGGGCTGGGATCAAGCTCTGGGCCGGCTGGGCTCGCCCGCCCCCCTCCTGCAGTCCTGGGGCTTTGGTGAAGTCCAGGCACAGGAAGGCTGGTCGGTGGAGCGCCTGACCCTTCCCAGCGGAGGCCTGGCGACGGTCCTCCTTCAAGGGCGGGGGCCGTTGCGCTGGGCGTACGTACCCCGCGGGCCAGTGCCTGCCACCACCGAGTCCGTGGCCGATCTCGTGGCCTGGGCCCGAGAGCGCCAGCTGGCTCGGCTGCGCGTGGAGCCGGAGGCTCCGATCGCCTTCGGTGGCGAGCTGCGCGCCCTCGGCTTCCAGCCCTCCACTGCCACCCAACCCCGGCACACGTTGATCGTGCCCCTGGCTGATGAGGGGACGATGCTCGCTTCCTTCAAGCCCAAGCACCGCTACAACATCCGTCTGGCCCAGCGGCGCGGGGTCGAGGTGCGGGTCGAGCAGGATGCGGCTGAGCTGAAGCGGCAGAGCGACTGTACCGCCCACCGGCAGGGCATCTCCCTCCTTGGCCTTCAGCAGTACCAGCGCCGTCTGGATCTGCTCAGCAGCTGCCGGATCTACGTCGCCCGCTGGCGGGGGGAGCCGCTGGCTGCCATCATGGTGGCCAGCTTCGGCGGTCGTGCCTATTACCTCTATGGAGGGTCGAGCGACCGCCACCGGCACCTGATGCCGACCTACGCCGTCCAGTGGGCGGCGATGCGCGACGCTGCCGAGGCTGGCTGCCGCGACTACGATCTGTGGGGCATCCCCCCATCGCCGGATCCAGCGCATCCCTGGTTCGGCCTCTGGCAGTTCAAGACGGGCTTTGGGGGCGAGCAGGTCGAGTACTGCGGCGCCTGGGACCTGGTGTTCTCGCCTCTGGCCGCTCGGATCGACGAGCTGACGGTGTGGGCTCGCCGTGCCGTGCGTCGAATCCATTGAGATCCCTCCCCTGGGCGGGGCCGTGGTGAGGTCACGTACCTGGGCCACTTCTGGTTCGGGCCGGTGGGGACGCTCGACGACCATGGCCTGGCCCCGGCCGGGAGGGGGCAGGAGGCGTGGTGGGCCTGGCGGGCGGCGGTTCCAGGGTCTTGCGCGGTGGCCGACCTCCGCCTCTCAATCGTCTCGGTGCCACCACCGGGAGCGACCATGGGTCAGCGAGCCGAGGGCAACGTCGACCTCCCTCGTCGTGTCCTGATCGTGGATCCGGACACGCGCTCCCGTCGGGATGTCGCCCAGGCTTGCCGCCAGGACGGATTCGAGGTGGTCGAGGCGGGCACGGGGGAGGACGGTTTGGCTCGCTTCCGGGAGCTCAGGCCCAGCGTGGTGGTGCTTGAGGCGAACCTGCCCGACGTGTCTGGCTTCGAGGTCTGCCGCGAGCTTCGGCGCATGACCGATGAGGTGCCGATCATCCTCATCAGCTCCAGCCATGATGAGGTGGACGTGGTGGTCGGCCTGGAGATCGGGGCTGACGACTATGTCACCAAGCCGATCCGTCTCCGGGAGCTCACGGCTCGGATCGGGGCCAACCTGCGCCGGGCGCGCCTGACCAGCCGAGGCGTCAGCTTGGGACGCCTGGAGTTCCGGGACCTGGTGATCGATCTCAACGAGCGGCGCGTCCTGCGTCGTGGCCGCGAGGTCGGCCTGACGCACACCGAGTTCGAGCTTCTGTCCCTGCTGGCCGAGAACGCGGGCAAGGCCCTCTCCCGTGAGCGCATCCTGCAGCACATCTGGGGAGCAGGGCACCAGGGCGACATCGAGACGCGCGTGATCGACGTCCACATTCGCAACCTGAGGCGCAAGATCGAGGACGAGCCCAGCCGGCCCTTCTACCTGCTGGCGGTGCCTGGAATCGGCTATCGGTTCACCAATGCCCGGCCGGAGCCCTGAGGCTCAGCCGCGCCCGGGGTGGCTCTGCACCAGCTGGTGGTAGAGGGTGAGCAGGCTGTCGAGGTTGCTACGGAGCGAGTAGCGTTCGATGACCCGCTCCCTGGCCATCCGGCCCAGGAGCGGGTACAGCTGGGGGGTGTCCACCAGCAGCCTGATCACCGCTCGCAACTCGCTCTCCAGGTGGCCGGGATCGAGCACGATCCCTGCCCCTCGCAGCGCCTCGCCGTCGTTGCCGACGTCGGTGGCGACGGTAGCGGTCCCACAGGCCATCGCCTCAAGCATGGCCAGGGATAGTCCTTCCACGCTGGAGGGGAGGAAGAAGACGTCGGTCGCCCGCAGGATGGCAATCCGCTCCTGCTCGTCTGTGATCACCCCGGTGAAGACGATGCGAGGGTCAGCGTAGCGTCGCTCGAGGCGGCGTCGCTCCACCCCGCTGCCCATGACCACGAGCCGGAGCGTGGACGGTGGATCCGTGTCCAGGAACGCTCCGAGGAGGACGTCGACGTTCTTCTCGGGGTCGATCCGGCCTAGGTAGCTGAAGAGGCGCTCCGCCCCCAACTCCTCCCGCTTGGGGCTCGGGCCGGGACAGTAGCGGTCCACGTCCACGCCGTTGGGAAGCACGTGGATGATGTCCCGTGGCACACCGAGGCCGGTTAGGATCTCGCGCTGGGTCTCACCGAAAATGATCACCGCGTCGTAGCCGGCTAGGGACTGGGCGTAGAGACGGTAAACGGCCGAGGTGATGCCTCGCCACACGGAGAACCTTCGGTCGTAGGGGACGTGGAAGGTGGCGACGATCGGGATCCCCAGGCGATGGCAGATGTCAGGCAGGTTGAAGTCGAGGCTGGAGAAGGCCAGCGAAACGTGCACGAGGTCAATCCGGTGGGCGCGGAGCACGTCCATGAGGCGCCGCTTCGCGCTCGGGGGTGAGAGCACCAGGCGGTGGGAGATGCCGAAGGAGTCGAGGGCGATGGAGGAGTCGTCGGCTTGATCGCGTGCGTGGTGGAGGAAGAGCACGTCGACCCCTCGCTCGCGCAACCCCCTGGTGATCTCTCGGGAGTAGGTGATGATGCCGTCCGCCCCGGTCGCCGAGCGGTGGCCGAGCCAGGCCACGCGGAGCCTGTGCTTGTCTTCTCGGAGGCTGGCCTCGGCCGGGGCCGTGCCGCGGTCCGCCATCGAGCCGCCTGGCGGGTCCGGCGTTCTCGCTCCGGGCCCAAGGCCCAGGGGTTGAGGGGGTTTCAACCTCACCGTCCCCCCCTCCCAGTCGGCCTGCCGCCGCTGGCGATGGGGACGCTCCTTCCCGGAGGCAAGGGGGGATCGGGTTCGGCCAGATCTGGCCTCAGCTCCTGCAGCCCTACCCGCACGAACGGCCGCCGGAGCCCCGGATGGGGGATGATCAGGTCCGGCTCCCGCACGGTCTCTTCGCCGAAGAGCAGGATGTCGATGTCGATCACGCGAGGGCCCCAGCGGAAGGTCGGGGTCCGTCCTAGCTCTCGCTCGATCGCCTTGGCCGTGGTCAGCAGGTTGCGCGGGCTGCCGTCCCACTCCACCTCCAGCACCTGGTTGAGGAACCGGGGCTGGTCGGTGACCCCGTAGGGCTCGGTCTCCCGTACCTGGCTGGCCCGTCGCAGCGCGGCTCCACGCGCGGCCAGCAGACGGCGGGCCTCGGCAAGGTGACGTGAGCGGTCGCCGAGGTTGGATCCCAGGCCTAGGTAGACAACGGTCATCGCCACTCCTCCCGCTCGCGCAGGGCCTCCGCCACCCTGGCCACGGCCACCATCTCCGGGACGTCGTGGACGCGCACGAGGTCGGCTCCGCGCAGGATCGAGATCGCCACCACTGCCGCGGTGCCCCAGACTCGCATGGGCAAGTCCTGGCCGAACAGCTGACCCAGGAATCCCTTGCGGGAGGCGCCGACGAGCAACGGGTAGCCGAGCTGGCGGAGCTCGCCGAGTCGGCGCAATACGACCAGGTTCTGATGGGCGTCCTTTCCGAATCCGATGCCGGGGTCGACCACGATCCGCTCCGGTGGGACTCCCGCTCGGCGCGCCTCGGCGATCGAGGTCGAGAGCCCATTGATGATGGCTTGCATCAAGTCCCCGGGGTACTGGTTTCCGACCTGGTTGTGCATCAGCACCAGGCCAAGCCCGCGCTCGGCGGCGAGCCGGGCGATGCCGGGGGACCGGCGCAGGCCCCAGACGTCGTTGACGATGGCTGCGCCCGCGTCGGCCGCGGCCTTTGCCACCTCGAGCTTGCTGGTGTCGATCGAGACCAGGACTCCCGCCGCCGCCAGGGCTTCGACCACCGGGATGGCGCGCCTGATCTCCTCGACCGCGGGGACCGGGGTGTGGCCGGGCCGGGTCGACTCACCCCCCACGTCCACGATGTCCGCTCCTGCCTCAGCCATGCGCAGGCCCCGCTCGATGGCCGCGCGGTGGTCGGTCAGCCCGTCCCCACTGAAGGAGTCAGGGGTGACGTTCACGATGCCCATGACCTTGAGCCGACCGCGCTCGAACACGAACCCAGCATAGGGGGATGGGGCGCGACGTTCACGACCTGGGGGTTGGCTATGCTCACTGCCTATGCGGCTCTCGCAGCTTGCCGCTGCCGTTCCTGGGGTGCAGGTGCGGGCGGGAGGCGACCACGAGGTGTGGCGGGTTGTGGACGACTCGCGGCAAGCGCGGCCGGGGGATCTCTTTGTCGCCGTCCGGGGCCGCCACCGCGACGGTCACAGCTTCGCCCCTGAGGTGGCGGCCCGAGGCGTCGCTGTCGCTCTGGAGCGGCCGGTCCCCTTGCCTGCCGGTACCCCATGGCTCCAGCTCCGGGAAGCCCGACAGGACCTCGGCGAGCTTGCTGCTGCCCTCAATGGACGTCCCGCGCGCCGTCTGCTGACGGTGGGGGTCACGGGGACGGTGGGCAAGAGCACCACCACCCACATGATTGCCCATGTCCTGGAGTCGGCCGGGCTGAGGGCTGGCTACCTCAGCACGGTCGCTCACGGGGTGGGAGGCAGGGGGCACGCCAACGACTCCGGGCTGACCACCATGGGGGCCCCTGAGGTCCAGTCGTGGCTGGCGAGAATGGAGGCCGAGGGTGCCGTGGTGGCGGTGGTCGAGTGCAGCTCGCACGCCCTCGATCAGGGCAGGGTGGCCGGGTGCGAGTTCGACGTCGCCGCCTTCACCAATGTGGGCCGGGACCACCTCGACTACCACGGCAGCTGGGAGGCGTACCTGGCGGCCAAGGCGCGGTTGATCGAGTTGTGCGCCCGCGGCTGGGCCAAGGGGATCGCCAAGACCGCGGTGCTGAACCGAGACGACATGTCCTACCCCTACCTGGCGCCACGCCCGATCGAGCGTCGGCTGACCTATGGGTTGGGACCGGCCGACGTCCAGGCGGTTCGCCTTGAGAGCGGGGACGACGGCAGCCGTTTCGATCTGCGCACGCCGTGGGGGGAGGCGGAGGTGAGCCTGCGCATGCCGGGCCGCTTCAACGTCGCCAATGCCCTCTGCGCCGCTGCTGCTGCCCTGGCCCTGGGGGTGGAGGTGGAGCAAGTGGCGGCAGGGCTCAGCGACTTTCCCGGGCTGCGTGGTCGCCTTGAGCCGGTGCGCCTGGGTCAGCCCTTCGACGTGTACATCGACTTCGCCCACTCCTCGATCGGGCTGGAGACGGTCCTGGCTGAGCTGCGGGGGAGGTTGGGGCGCGATGGGAGACTGCTAGCGGTCTTCGGAGCCACGGCCCGCGCCGATCACGATCCAGCCGGGATGGGCCGGGCTGCGGCACGATGGGCAGACTTCTTCGTGATCACCACTGACGATCCGCTGGCTGAGGACCCGGCCGAGCTGGCGCGGCAGGTCGAGGCGGGTGTCGAAGGCCGTCAGCGGGCCCGGGACTACGAGGTCGTGCTCGACCGACGGGCCGCCATCCGCCGGGCGGTGGAGCTGGCCCGGCCCGGCGACATCGTGCTCCTGGCCGGCAAGGGGCACGAGCGGACCCTGTTGCTGGCCCATGGCCCGGTCCCCTGGGATGAGCGGGTGGAGGCGGAGAGCGCGATCCGAGAGTTCTGGCCTCAAGCGGTGGATGAGGCAGCCGAGCGGTAGGGTGGACGTTGGCCACCGCAGGTGCTGGAGGCTCCGGGATGGGGCGTGGCGGTATTGTTGGGCGGCATCCCGGCTCGCAGGCGTGAGCCCTGGCTGGACGGCCAGGGAACGGCGAGGGTTGGTCCAGGGGTGGCTCTCGTTGCGGGCTGGGGGGGTGTGGTTTGCTCCTCCGCCTGGAGGTGTGTCCATGTCCAGTCGGTTCCCCAGCTCAGGAGCAGCCGAGTTCCTCACCGTCAGCTCGTCCCCTCGTGCAGGTTCCGGACCCTCTCGCGAGGTCTCGGTCGGCTCCCGTGTCCGCGTGCGGGACCTCGATGGTGAGGAGGAGTTCTTGATCGTCGACCATGCCGAGGCAGACGCCGCCGTGCGCCGAATCTCGATGCTCTCCCCCTTGGGGTCGGCGCTGATGGGCCGCCAGGCTGGAGAGTCGGTCCGGGTCCGGACGCCGATCGGCGTCCGCTCGGTGACACTGGTCGCCGTCTACTGACGATCGCCGAGGGGATGTCAGAGGCAACCCGAGCCGACGTGATGGTCGCTTCCGTCAACCTTTGGCCTTTGACGACGGTCCCGCCGTCGGTCCACGCTCACCTCCACGGTTGGCATCCATGGCCCAGAGGTGGTGCCGATGCCCCCTCCCCAAGGTCCCCGCGCGATCCCCGCGATCGCGCGGGGCACCCCTCCCTGGTCGGCGTCCACCGAGGCATGGCACGCGAACGACAAGGAAGAGCATGCGATGCGTGGACAACGACGGCCGAACGGCCTGCTTCGATTTCAGCGAGAGCTCAGGGGGTGGTCGCTCGATGATGTCGCTTCTGGCCTACACCGCGTGGCGGCGAGCCTGGGCCAGGCGGAGCCAGGGGTGGATGCGACCACCGTCAGTCGGTGGGAACGTGGGGTTAGAAGGCCCCGGCCTCGCTACGTTCGGTTGCTCTGCCAGCTCTTCGAGCTGCCGGCCGACCAGCTCGGACTCGTGGACCGGCTGGAGCCTGGGATGGGGTCGACGCCGGGAGCCGATCCTCGCCTGACCTCGGATGCTGAGAAACCGAGAAGCGCCGCTATCACAAGGCCTGAGGAGATGGAACGTCGCGAATTCATCCGCAAGCTCACGACCGCTCTCGGCACCGCTTTCCTCCCTCCAGTTCTCGACCATCTCGCCCCCGAGCCGTGGACGGCGTTGGCCAGAGCGTTGCAACGTCCAGCTGGCGTGGACCGGGAGACCCTGGACGAACTCGAGTCGCGGACGGTCGGACTTCACCTGCTCGAGCAGCGCCTCCCCGCGCGGCAGCTGGCTGACGAGGTGGTTCGTCACCTCCGCCTCCTGACCCATCTCCTGGAGTTCACCCAATCGCCGACGGTGCGGACTTGGCTGGCCACCCTGGCCGGGGAGACCGCGGTGCTCGCCGGTTGGCTGGCCTTCGACCGTCGTGATCACGCCCGCGCCCGCGCCTACTACGAGGTTGCCCTCGATGCTGCCAAGGAGGCCGGCGACGAGCCGTTGGCGGCCTGTGCCTTGGGCTACCTGAGCTACCTCGCGAGTCTTGAGGGGGCCGCTGACGAGGCCCAGCGGCTGCTCCGCGAAGCCCGGCGGCGAGCGGGACCTGCCTATCCCGCCACGCGGGCTTGGTTGGCGGGGCGGGAGGCACAGGAGCTGGCGATCGTGGGCGACACCCTGGCTGCCCTGGACGTGCTCGAGCACGCGTACGCGGAGTTCGAGCGAGCTCATCCTGAGGAGGAGCGGTCGTGGACCCGGTTTCTCGACCGAAGTCGCTTCGAGAGCCTGGCGGTGGCCACCTACGTGCACCTGGGCGAGGCGGGGGCCGCCCTCACTGCGGGCCGGGAAGCGATGGCGTCGCTGGCCGGCCCCGATTTCAAGAAGCGGAGCATCGTGCTCGCTGACGTCGCCATCGCCTACGCGCGGCTCGGGGAGGCCGAGGCTGCCTGCCAGCTTGGGGGCGAGGCGCTGGCCATTGGCCTCCGCACCGAGAGCCGGCTGGGCCTAGAGCGCGTGCGTGAGTTGCGGCGTCACCTGGAGCCGTGGAACGGAGCCCGGGCGGTGCGCGACCTGGACGATCAGCTCCAGGCGGTGGCTGCCACGCGCTCATGAGCGCGAGCCTCGGGTCTCCTCGCTGATCCAGGCCAGGTAGTCATCGCTGCCCCGGCGGA
The DNA here is from genome assembly GCA_035294145.1 of Candidatus Dormiibacterota bacterium. Lineage (GTDB taxonomy): Bacteria > Chloroflexota > Dormibacteria > Dormibacterales > Dormibacteraceae > CADDZO01. The sequence goes on from DATGLL010000101.1 coordinate 20,213, forward strand.
TCGGGATGGCGGTGACCTCCGGCACCTCATAGCTGTGATGAGCTTTGAGGTGCGCGACCAGCTCGTCGAAGTGGGCGCTGGTCGTCTTCATCAGGCAGAGCCATTCCGGCGTCGTGTCGATATTGCCGCGCCACCAGAAGGTGCTGGTGATCGGTCCCAGGACCTGGACGCAGGCGGCGAGTCTCGCCTCGACGATGCTTCGAGCTAGACGTCCAGCTTCCTCCTCTGTCGCCGTGGTCGTGATCACTTGCAGGTATTCATCCGCCATGGATGTCCTCCTCGAGTCGCGGCTGGGCCTCAAGAGCGGCACCCTGGCCGGGCAGGGATGCCGCGTCCTGGGGGCGCTGGCCTCCGAGGGCATCGTCCGAAGCGGGTCCCCGAGGTCGCTGGCCGCGTCGACGCCCTCCATCGTTGCCCCGGCCCGGAACGAGGTCCCAGTTCCGATCTTGCGTACCTTGCACACCCTTCACTACGATCCGCCGACCCCGTCATGCATCAGTTCTGCATTCTCCGTCGGCACCTCGGGCTCACCGCCCTGTCCGTGGCCGTGGCTCTTCTCGCCTGGTCGTTGCTCCCACTGGTGGCGGCCGCCGCTGACACGACCGCTGCGGCAGCCCGCCCCCTCGCCTCCGCCCCCTCCCTCCCAGACCGGCCCGGGCGCGCCGGACGGCAGGAGGTTCTGGGCTTCGCTCCCTACTGGGAGCTTTCCGCCAGCGGTGGTTGGGACTACGACGTCCTGACCACCATCGCCTACTTCGGATTAACGATGCGTGCCGATGGCAGCTTCGACACCTCGACCCCCGGGTGGAAGGCCTGGAGCGGTTCTCAGCTGACTGAGGTGATCGACACTGCCCATCGGCACGGTGCGCATGTCGTGCTCGTGATCCAGCAGTCCGATGATGGCACCATCGATCGCCTGATCGGCGACCCGGTCGCCACGACGAGGGCGGCCCAGAGCGTGCTAGGCGCGTTGGCGCAGCGTGGCCTGGATGGCGTCAACATCGACTTCGAGGGCAGCGCCAGCTCGAGCACCTCGGCGGTTCGCTCGGCTTTGGTCAGGTTCGTGGAGGCGATCTCATCGGCGGTGCATGAGCGCTGGCCAGCTGCGGAGGTCAGCATCGACACCTACTCGGGCTCGGCCGCGACCGACCAGGGGTTCTTCGACATCCCTGCGCTCGAACCGTACGTGGATGCGTTCTTCGTCATGGCCTACGACATGGCCTTCGAGAACATGCCCGGCCAGGCCGGTCCCACCGCTCCCCTGACCGGCTTCCCTTACGACGACGAGAACGCGGTGCGCAGCTACCTCTCGGTGATCCCGGCCTCGAAGCTGATCCTGGGGGTTCCTTACTACGGCTACGAGTGGCCGACCGCCAGCGGCGACCTATACGCCAAGGCCACTGGCTCGCCTCGGGCCATCACCTACGCCCAGCTGGCCGGCCTCCTGGCCTGCACACGAGCGACCCCGGCCTGGGACGATCGCTCCCAGACCCCCTGGGTGGCCTGGCAGGGCTCTGCCGATGGTTGCAGCCAGGGCGGCGGCTGGCATCAGCTCTATTTCGACGACGTCCGTTCGCTGGGGCTGAAGGCGGATCTTGTCCTCCGGGACGAACTCCGTGGCCTTGGCATCTGGGCCTTGGGCTACGATGGCGGCGCGCCGGAGCTGTGGCGACAGCTGCGGGCGACGTTCGTCTCCTGAGGTCCCTCGCCTCTGGCCGCTTGAGGTCGAGATGGCCAGGCACAGGGAAGGCCGCCGCCCACCATGCGCACGATCTCCACGACGTCTCCGTCCTGGAGGAGGCGATCGCCGTACTGGTCGCGGTTCAGGATCTCCCCGTTGACCTCGACCGCGATTGCCCTCGGGTCGACGCCGAGGCTCTGGAGGTAGGCGAGGAGGGGGATGGGAGCGGGGAGCTCCACCGCCTTGCCGTTGACACGGAGGTTGATCATGGCCTCACCGCCGGGGATGGTCGGCCTGGAAGTAGCGGATGGCGGCGAAGCCACAGGCGCCGACCGAACGGCAGATGGCAGCCCGCTCGGCGTCGAGGCCGCCGATGGCCAGCACCGGGATGCGCACCGCCTGCACGATCTCCTTGAGCGCCTCCAGGCCGACCGGCTCACCCTCGGGATGGGAGGGGGTGGGGAAGATGGGCCCGAAGACCAGGTAGTCCGCACCCTGGCCCTCCGCCTCCCGGGCCGCGATTGGGGAGTGCACCGAGCGACCCAACAGGCGGTTGGGCCCGAGCAGCCGCCTCGCCCCGGCAACGGGGAGGTCGCGCTCGGGGAGATGGACACCGGCTGCGCCTGTCGCCAGGGCGAGGTCGACCCTAGCGTTGACCACCACCGGCACCGGTGAGACGGCGATCAGGCGCTCGGCCTCGCGCTCCTGCGCTCGTACGGTGGCCGAGGGATCCCTGAGCTGCAGGATGGTTGCTCCCCGCTCCACGGCACGCATGCCGGCATCGGCATTCGGCACCAGGGCCATGGCCGCGGGCACCTCCAGGGTCGGCAGCGCTACCTCCGTGCGCCGAGCGGCGAGATCCCGGTGGAGGGCGAGCTGGCCGACGCGTGGGGCAGACGAGGGATGCGTCCGGCCAGGAAGCCCTGGCGACCTGCCTCGACCGCACGTCGCATCGCTTCCGCCATCAGAGCCGGCCTCTGGGCCTGAGCGATGGCGGTGTTCACCAGCACCGCGTCGGCCCCCAGCTCCATGGCCAGGGCGGCATCGCTGGGAGCGCCGATGCCGGCGTCGACCACGACCGGGACGCTGGCGTTCTCGATGATGATCGAGATCTGCTCCAGGGTCACCAGGCCCTGGCCGGACCCGATCGGCGAGCCGAGCGGCATGACGGTCGCGCACCCCACCTCCTCCAACCGGCGAGCCAGGATCGGGTCGGCGTTGATGTAGGGGAGCACCACGAAGCCCTCGGCGACCAGGGTCTCAGCTGCGCGAAGGGTCTCCACGGGGTCGGGCAGCAGGTAGCGGGGATCGGGGATGACCTCAAGCTTGACCCAGGTGGACAGGCCCATGGAGCGAGCGAGACGGGCGATGCGGATGGCCTCCTCTGCCGTCTGGCAGCCAGCGGTGTTGGGAAGGATCCGATAGCGCGTCCAGTCGATGACATCGAGGATGGTGCGGCGGTTGGGGTCGTCGAGGTCCAGTCGGCGCAGCGCCACCGTGACCAGCTCGCAACCCGAGGCCTCCAGGGCCGCCAGCATCTCCTCGTCGCTGCGGTACTTGCCGGTCCCCACGAAGAGGCGCGAGCGCAGCTCGGTGCCGGCGATCACCAGGCGGTCAGCCGACGTGGCCGTTGTCACCACGACTACAGCTTACCCCCCGCCGGGCGAACGGAAGCGTGGATGGGGAAGAGGCTCACCGCAACGGCCGACGGGCGGGAAGGCCGGGACGCCGAGGGTAGACCGGGGGGGTTGGCGCCACCTTGGGGACGATCACCAGACGGCCTCGGTCACGGGCGGCGCTCGGGGCTGGGAGGACGCTTGGCGTCCCGCCCCCCAGGCGGGCGATGGCGCCATGGGCTGGCTCGACCTCGACCTTCATGGCCAGGAGCCGGCCCCCCACGCGCACGAACGGGAGGCAGAGCTCGACCAGCGCCGGCATGGGGGCGAGGGCGCGGCTGACGGCGAGGTCGAACGCCTCGCGCAGGTGGCCGTGGGCGGCGGTCTCGGCCCGCTCGACCACCACGTCGACCTCCAGGCCGAGCCTGGCCGCAGCGTGGACCAGGAAGGCCCCCTTGCGCCGGTCAGCCTCGAGCAGCGTGACCCGAAGCTCCGGCCTGGCGATCTTGAGAGGGATGCCGGGCATTCCCCCACCCGACCCCACGTCGATCAATGACCGGGCGTCCTGGAGGTGGTCGAGCAGCACCAGGCTGTCCTCGATCAAGGGGAGGGGTGGGCCCGCGACCAGCCCTGGCCAGGAGGACAGCAACCGAACGTAGTCAGCGATCTTAGAATGCATGGTCGTGCCGATCTACGAGTATCGTTGCGAGGCCTGCGACCGGACTTTCGAGGTGCTCACCTCCTACGCCGACCGGGAGGGCCGCCACTCCTGTCCCTCCTGCGACTCGGCCCGGACCACGATCATGGTCTCGAGCTTCGCTGCCATCGGCGCCGAGTCCCGGGACGTGACGAGCGGGAGTTCCGGCGGCTGCGCCTGCGGCGGAGCCTGCGCCTGCGGCCGCTAGTCGCAATCGGGCCTCCCCCTCGGCTGGGCGTGGCGGGGCGTCGAGGATGGTGAGGACCGCGTGCGCCCTCGCCCGTGTGCTCCCCATGACCGCCCGGGTGGGCGAGCGAGGGCATCTCGAGGTCGGGGGCTGCGACCTTGTCGAGCTGGCCCAGGCCCACGGAACCCCCTTGTACGTCTACGACGAGGCAACGGTACGTGCCCGTTGCCGAGCCTTCACCTCGGCCATGGGCGCTCGGGGCGAGGTGCTCTACTCGGCCAAGGCCTTCGCCAGCCCTCGGTTCCTCCGCGTCGTGGCCTCGGAGGGGCTAGGCCTCGACGTGGTGTCGGTTGGGGAGCTCCGCCTTGCCTTGGCGGCAGGCTACTCAGGGGACCGGCTCTACCTCCTCGGCAACAACAAGAGCCTAGAGGACGTCGCCGCAGCCTGGGAGGCCCGGGCGACGCTCGTGCTGGACGGCTTTCACGACTTCGACCTGTTGCAGCGGGTGGTCCCGGCCGGTCATCGTCTCCGCTGCCAGGTGCGCGTCTCGCCCGGTGTCCGACCTGAGACCCATCGCTTCATCGCCACCGGCCAGCTCGACTCCAAGTTCGGCTTCTCGATCGCATCAGGAGCTGCCCGGGCCGCGGTGGAGCAAGCTCTCTCCCACGATCGCGTGGAGCTGCTCGGCCTCCATTTCCACATCGGGTCCCAGATCTTGGATCTGGCACCCTACTCGGTGGCGATGGAGGTCGTGCTCGACCTGATGGCCCAGCTGCGTCAGGACCTCGGCTTCGAGCCCGAGCGACTGTCGGCGGGTGGTGGCCTCGGGATCGCCTACGTTCGTCACGACGACCCACCCTCGCCCGAGCGCTTCGTCGAGGTGCTGTGGGATGCCCTGGAGCATGGTGCTGCCCTCCGTGGGCTGCGGGTGCCGCGGCTGGCGGTGGAGCCAGGCCGGGCCATCGCCGGGCCGGCTGGAGTGGCGCTCTACACCGTGGGCTCGATCAAGGAGATCCCGGGGCTGCGCACCTATGTGGCCGTGGACGGGGGGATGGGCGACAACATCCGTCCCAAGCTCTACGGGGCGCGCTACGAGGCCCTCCTAGCCTCGAACCCAGAAGGGGAGCCCGAGGAGCTGGTCACCATCGCTGGCAAGTACTGCGAGTCGACCGACCTCCTGGTCACCGACGTCCGGCTTCCCCGCTTGAGCCGAGGCGACGTGATCTGCATCCCCGCCGCGGGCGCCTATTGTTTGGCGATGGCCAGCAACTACAACGGCATGCCGCGGCCGGCGGCGGTGATGGTCAACGAGGGCCAGGCACGGGTGATCCGCCGTCGTGAGACGTTCCACGACCTGTTGGCCGCTGAGATCCTCTGAGCGGGCCAGGGGCGCGGACGGCGGGGCGACCGTGATGCCGCCGATGGCGGCGCCCTGACTCCCCTCGGCTCGCCAACGATCTGCCTGCTCCTTTCGCTCCTACGACGATGAGATGGCTTCTCGTCGCGCCCTCAGGTCATGACCTATCGGCTCCGCTGTCCGCGCCCTGGTCACTGGCGAGGAGGGCCGAGGCTCCTTCCCATCCTCCAGGGTTCCTCGATCCCGGCTGGCGATGATGACGTAGGGATGCCACAGGGCCGGCCAAGCTGGAGGGGCCCCTGCCGGGTCGCGCGCTTGCCCCTGGCCCGCGGCAGCCAGGTGAGGCCTCCCGCTCAGCTGTGATCCTTCCAGCCGCCGCTGGCCCCATAACGAATGGCCACCAGGCCGGCCAGGATCGAGAGGGCGATCTCCTCGGGGGTTCGCGCGCCAATGTCGAGGCCGACGGGGGTCTGGATCCGGGCTAGTTGCTCCTCGGGGTAGCCGCGAGCGCGCAGTGCCTCCAGGTGGTGACCAGTGTGCCGGCGGCTGCCCACCAGGCCGATGTAGCGAGGCTGGAGGGCGAAGACACGCTCGAGCGTCTCCACCAGGTCAGGGGCGTCGTGGTCGGTGTGAACCGCGAAGAGCCCTTCCGGCCAAGGCTCCGCGGGGGGCTCGGTGGCGACCTTGAAGCCTACCTCCGGCGCCCAGCGCTGGAGGGCACGGGCCACCGGCGTGTCAGCCAGCACCACCAGCAGCGGCTGGCGTGGGTAGGGCTCCAAGTAGACTTCGATCGAGCCGAGATCATGGTGGTAGGAACGCAAGGCGGGAACGCCGGAGGCGAGAAGCTCCGGCACCTCCAGGCGAGCCTGGGCGTCGAACTCGGAGCAGCCGAGCGTTCCCGCGAGCTGCTGCCTGGACGAGAACAGCGCCTTGGCCCCTGGGCGCGAGGGGGGCTGACCGTCGAGGCGGACGACGGTTGCCACCACGACCTCCTCGCCCCGCGCCAAACGCGCGGCCAGCTCAGCTTCGACGCGTGGCATGGCTGCTCCCCACCGGTAGCCGCCGCAGCACCTCCACCGCCCGATCCACCTCCTCGGCCGTCGTCTCGTAGCCGGCGGTAAGACGTAGGCTTCCGAGCGATTCCTCAAGAGAGTACCCCATGGCGAGCAGCACATGGGAGGGATCCAAGGACCCGGAGGCGCAGGCCGAGCCGCTGGAGGCCGCGATGCCGGCCAGGTCGAGCCACATCAGCAGATCCTCGCCTCGCTGACCGGGGAACACAGCGGTAGCGAAGTTCGGCAATCGAGGCTCCCCGCCCGTGAGCTGCGCGCCACGCTCGGCCAGCGCCTCGCGCAGCCGCCGGGCCAACGGGCGCACCGTCGCTGAGCGCGCCTCCCGCTCGGCCGCGCAGACTTCAAGGGCGGCAGCGATCGCGGTTGCAGCGGGCACGTCCTCGCGCCCCGGCCGATGGCCCCATTCCTGGGGTCCTCCGTAGGCGAGGGGCTCAAGTCGGACCTCAGCTCGCGCCACCAGCAGCCCCCCTGAGCCCGCGCCTAGCTTGTGCCCGGAGAAGGAGGCCAGGTCGACCAGGTCCATGGGGGGGCTGACCCATCGTGGGCCCTGACAGCAGTCGAGGTGCAGCAGCGCCTCCAGCTCACGGGCCCGGAGGGCCACCTCGGCCACGGGCTGAAGCGTTCCCACCTCGTTGTTGGCGAGGCCAAGGGAGATCAGCCCGGCGTCGTCGGGGATGGCGGTCGGGTCGGCAAAGCCGTCCCCGTCCACCTCTAGCAGGCGTACCGGCCTCCCCTCCAGTTGGAGCCGGCGGACGGCTCCCAGCACCGACTGGTGCTCCGACCTCCAGGTCACGATCGAGCGGCCGGGTGGGAGGCGTCGACCGGCACCGAGAACGGCGAGGTTGACGGCCTCGGTGCCGCCGGAGCAGAAGATCAGATCCCGGGAAGGAACGCCGAGGGCAGCCGCGGCGCGGTCACGGGCCGCGTCGAGCGCGGCGCGGGCCGCCCGTCCTTCAGCATGGGGACTGGCGGGGTTACCCCCCGGAGCCCGATCCCGAGCCCGACGAGCGTCTTCCAGGAGCGGGGCGCTACCGGCGTCGTCCAGGTAGATCCGGGAGCCACCCACCTCACCGCTTAGCGGCGCCCGGCAGACGGCTGGCTGAACAGGTCGGTGAGCCGGCCTTCGAAGTCTCGGAGCAGGAGATGGACGTCCAACACCTCGTCGGCCTGGATCGGCTCGCGCTCGTCCGCGGCTGCGGCCGAAGGCTCAAGCCTCGCCTCGTCTGAGCTGTCCAGCCCATCGCCCTGGACGACGAGGATGACCACGAACTGCACCTGGCAACCGGCACAGGTCACCTGCACCGTGTAGCGATCGCCAGCGTGCTGAAGGAGCCGTACCTCGCAGTCCTCCAGCCCCCGGTTGCACACCGGACAGCGGTAGTAACGGGCCCGCTCCCGGATGAAGTCAAGGAACCTCATCGCGCTTGCATCTTACCGCCACGGCCCTCGATGCAGGTCACGCCCTCCGGTCCCACCACGGCGCCATGGATCGTACCCGGTGGCAGCACCATCCGGTCACCTGGCCGCAGGTGGATGGCGCGATCGGGGAGAGTGAAGGAGATGGACCCGGCCACGCAGTACAGGATCTTCTCGTAGGGATGGGCGTGCTCGGCATACACGTAGCCGGGGCCGTTGGACCACGCGTGGCACCCCGTCGCCTCCTGTCGGAGGCGTTCCATCAACCTGGCCTCAAGGTCCGTCACCCGCTCAATCCTACAATTCGGCCAGATGGTCCGGTTCCTGGCCGACGCTAATGTGGGGCGACTGGGGCGATGGCTGCGAGCCCTTGGCTATGACGTCGACTACGCCCCCACGTTGTCCGATTCTGCCCTGGTGACGAGAGCTCGAGCTGAGGGACGGGTGCTCCTCACCCGCGACGCGGAGTTGACCCGACGCCGGGCGGTGGCCGGCGGGGAGGTCCGTGCCATCTTCCTCCAAGAGGACAGCCTGGCGGGGCAGCTGCGCCAGGTGGTGCGGGCGCTGGGTCTCCCTGCGGACCTCGTCCTCACCCGATGTCTGGCGTGCAACCTGGAGCTGATGCCGAGGTCGGCTGAGGAGGTCGTCGACCGCTTGCCGCCTCGCGTCCGTGAGCGCCAGCGGCAGTTCACCCAGTGCCCGGGGTGTGGGAGGGTGTATTGGCTCGGCTCCCATTGGGAGCGCATGCGCCGCCAGCTGGGGGCGATGGCGCTGTGAGCCGGGGGCCTGCTTGGGCATCGCCAGCGACCCCGAGCAGGCGAGCAGGGGCGGCGGGCGGGAGCGGCCGATGGGGACCGTGACCCGGGCCGCGACGCTCCATGTCGCGACCCGTGCCCGAGAAGAGCTGATCGACGTCACCGGCCGGGTGCAGGGCCTCGTGGAGGCAAGCGGGGTGCGCGACGGTCTCTGCCACGTCTACTCGCCCCATACCACCTGTGGCGTCACCGTGCAGGAGGGATGGGATCCAGCGGTGGCCAGGGACGTGGTGACGGTCTTGGCCAGGTTGGTGCCCAAGGAGGCGTCCTACGCCCATGCTGAAGGCAACAGCGACGCCCACGTCAAGACCATGCTGGTGGGCACCGGGGCAACGCTTCCTGTCGCCGAAGGTCGGCTGCGGCTCGGTCGCTGGCAGGCGGTCTTCCTCTGCGAGTTCGATGGGCCGCGTCAGCGGGAGCTATGGGTGACCGTGATGGGGGATGGCGCCGGAGGTTGATGGTGGTCCGGGAGGTCCTGGGTCGGCTGCTGGCCGGTGAGCTGAGTGTGGAGGAGGCGGAGGGTGAGCTCCGGCGGGTGCAGCTGGAAGAGCTGGGCGGGAGGGCCCGCCTGGACCTGAACCGGGTCGACCGGCGGGGGCTCCCGGAGGTGGTGATGGCGGCGGCCAAGACCCCGGCGGACGTCGCCCGCCTCACCGTGGCCCTGGCCCGAGAGCAGGGCCAGGGGCTGGCCAGCCGCCTGACCGACGAGCATTGGCAGGAGCTGGAGTCGCAGAGCGCGAGTGCCGGCCTGGCCGTCCTCCGCTACGGAAACGCGGCCCGGGTGATCAGGCCAGGGTTCCGGCCTCGGCCACGGGGGGGCCGGGTTGGGGTGCTGACCGCCGGCAGCTCGGACCTGGCGGCGGCGGAGGAGGCCCGCATGGTGATCGAGGCATGCGGGCTGGAGGCGCGCTTGGAGGCCGACCTCGGGGTGGCCGGCTTGCATCGCTTGATCAGCCCGCTGGTCGAGATCATGGCCTGGGACCCTGACGTGCTCGTGGTGGCGGCGGGGATGGATGGCGTGCTCCCTGGCCTCGTCGCAGGGCTGGTCGAGGTGCCGGTGATCGGGCTTCCCGTGAGCGTTGGCTACGGCGCCGGCGGGGAAGGGCACGGAGCGTTGCTCACCATGCTGCAGTCGTGCAGCACCGGTCTGCTGGTGGTCAACATCGACAACGGGGTCGGGGCGGGGGCGGCGGCAACCCTCATCGCCTCCCGCGCCGCGGGGGGCGGATCGCGGCGGCAGCGACCAACGCGAGCGAGGCGAGGATCAGGAGCGCCAGGGCGGTGATCGTGAGCAGGCCGGCGTACCGGCTAAGCTGAGGCCCGCCGGGGAGCCGGAAGAGGAGCGCGAGGCCGACCGTGGTGGCCAGCAAGGCGACGAGCAGGCCAGGGAAGCCGCGCCGCTTCTTGCCCCAGAAGAACAGCCATAGGCGGCCGGGGCGCCGACGGGGCCCCGGGGCTGCCTGGGCCCTCACCCCACGCGCCGGTCGTCGAGACATGTGAGCAGCTCCGATAGGCGGGCGATGGTGGGGATGCCGGCTGGAACCGGTTCCCGAGCCAGAGCGGTGCACAAGACCGCCTCCATGCCCAGGCGACGTGGCCCCTCGTAGTCCTCGAGCCAGCGGTCGCCAACGTACAAGGTTTCGTTGGGCGCTGCCCCCAGGCGCCGGAGGGCGGCATGGTAGAGCTCGGGGGCTGGCTTACGGCGTCCGACCTCGGAGGAGAAGACGGCCACGTCGAGCCGTTCGGCCAGGCCGAGCCGGCGCAGCTGGCGATGCAGCATCTCAGGGGGGAAGGGGGCGTTCGAGGCGATCCCGACGCGGAGGCCAGAGGCGCGCAGGGCCTCCAAGGTTGGGATGGCGTCTGGGGCCAGGCGGGCAGCCTCGTCCCAGCAGCGCTGTTCCAGGTCGAGGATGCGATACAGGGTGTCCCGGGGGAGGTCAAAGCCCGCCCGTTGCCAGCCGCGGGCGAAGTACTCGAGGTAATCGACCTCCTCCTCGCCCAGGGTGGCAAGACCAGCGTCCAGGGGCTCCAGCACGTTGTGAAGGAGGGTGGTCGCCTCAGGGGCCTCAGCTCCCAGCCAAGGGCGCACCTCCTCCAGCGCCGCCAGCAGCTCGCGGCGGGGAAAGGAGAAGGTGACCAGAGTCAGGCCATAGTCGAAGAGCACCGCCCGCGTCACATCCCAATCTTCCGCCGAATGCGGTCCTCGCGGGCAGATGGCTGCTGGAGCGTCGCCTGATGGAGCGAAGCCGGGAGATCGGGGAGGCCGTCCCGCGCTGGAGGTGCTTTCTCTTTGCCTTAACCCTGCTGTGGGCCGATCCTTAACCGGCCCGCCCGTACGGTCGGATCGTGACTGCGACGGAGCTCTCAACGGTCGAGCTCCCTCGGATTGAGGCGAGGGCGACCATGGCGGTGCAGGGCCTATGGGTTCGGGCGGGGGAGCGAGAGCTGCTCCGAGGCATCGACGCAGAGTTCCCCCCGCGAAGCGTGACCGCCATCGTTGGCCCCACCGGCTGCGGCAAGACCACCCTGATCCGCACCCTCAACCGCCTCCACGACGAGGACGGTGGCATCCGCGTCGAGGGACGGGTCGAGCTGGACGGGCGCGACATCTATCGCGAGATCGGGGACGTACGCGAGCTGCGACGTCGGGTCGGGATGCTGTTCCAGCGGCCTAACCCGTTCCCACGCAGCATCATCGAGAACGTCACCATCGGGCCGCAGGTGCACGGGCTGGTCCCTAGAAGGCAGCTGCGCGAGTTGGGCGAGCGTCTGCTCCAGGAAGTGGGGTTATGGCCGGCGGTCAAGGATCGGCTCGGGGATTCCCCGTTCTCCCTCTCGGGCGGGCAGCAGCAGCTCCTGTGCCTGGCCCGAGCGCTCTCGGTGAGGCCCGAGGTTCTCCTCTTGGACGAGCCGACATCGTCCCTTGACCCGCGCACGACGAGCCAGATCGAGGACCTGATCCGCCGGCTGTGCGACCGCGTAACGGTGATCATGGTGTCGCACAACCTCGGCCAGGTGAGCCGCCTGGCGAATCGCGTCCTCTTCCTTCTCGACGGCGAGCGAGTGGAGTTCACGGACCGTGCCACCTTCTTCGAGCGGCCGTCCGACCCCCGCAGCCGTCGGTACGTCGCCGGTGAGGCCGGCTGGGCGTGACCCTGTCGCCTCGCCCCGCCGACCCCAAGATCGCGCACGAGAGGAGGGAAACGAAGACGATGAACATCAATGTCCTGGCGCGCCCAGCGGCCCTGGCCGTCCTGGGCGCGTTGGCCGTTGCTGCTTGCGGCGGTAGCTCGGGCACCAGCGGCTCAAGCTCCCGGCTGTCCACCCCCAGGCCGGTAGCGGTTGCGACCGGGAACCCGACGCAACCGGTGACGCTGCAGGAGTCCGGCTCCACGTTGGTCTTGCCCTACCTCCAGAAGATGGTCGAGCCGCTCCAGGCCGACTATCCCAACATCAAGCTCGCTCCATCCGGTGGAGGCTCAGGGAAGGGCATCAGTGATGCCATCGCCGGCACCGTTCAGCTCGGCGGCTCCGACGCCTACCTGAGCGATGCCCAGGCCCAGCAGAACCCGGATCTGCTCAACATCCCGATCGCGATCTCGGCCCAGGCCATCAACTACAACCTGCCCGGGGTCGACAACCTGCGGTTGAGCGGGAGCGTGCTGGCGGACATCTACATGGGCAAGATCACGAAGTGGAACGACCCTGCGATCGCCAAGCTCAACCCCAACATCCACAACCTGCCTGCCCAGACGATCGTGCCGGTACGCCGGGTGGAGTCCTCCGGTGACACCTTCATCTTCACCTCTCTGCTGAGCGCCACCAGCCGCGCCTGGCAGGATGGCCCCGGCTTCGGGACCACCATCGCCTGGCCGGCCGTGCCCGGTGAGCTCACCGCCACTGGCAACCCGGGCATGGTTCAGGTGTGCAAGCAGACACCGGGCTGTGTCGCCTACATCGGGGTGAGCGTCGAGAACACCGCCCTCCAGGAGGGGCTCGGCGAGGCGCTCCTCCAGAACAAGGCTGGCAACTTCGTCAAGCCGACCCAGCAGACCATCACCGCTGCGGTGAACGCCCGTGCCGCTACCATCCCCAACGACCTGCGGGCGTCGTTGATCTACGCCCCCGGGGCCCAGAGCTACCCGATCGTCAACTACGAGTACCTGATGGTCAAGGAGCACCAGAGCGATCCGCAGGTAGCCCTGGCGCTGCGCACGTTCCTTACCTGGGCCATCGACCCGAGCAAGGGGGCCTCCAGCACCAACCTGGCGGCGGTCAACTTCGTGGCCCTGCCCTCCACCGTGATCCCTAAGGTGAAGGCAGCTATCGCCAAGATCGGTGGCTAGGCCGGACGAACGTCCCGAGCGATCTCGCGATCGAGCTGGGCCCTCGGGGGCCGGCGTCCTCGCCGGCCCCCGAGCCCTGCACTGGCCAACCCTCCCCAGCCGGATCCGTCCTCGCCCCACAAGATCGTCGCTTATCGAGCGCGGGCTACGGGCCCTCTGCCTGGCTACCGCGCTAGCTCCACTGCTGATGCTCCTGGTGGTGACGGGCACCCTGCTGGCGAGCGCCCTGCCCGCGATCAGGTTCAGCGGCCTCGACTTCTTCACCGGCCGGGTTTTCTCCTTCGGCAACCTCTACGGAGGCACTCCCACCGTCCACCACGGCGTGGCTGCCCCTCACAACGCCAGCTATGGCGCCGCCCCCTTGATCGTGGGGACGTTGCTCACCTCGGTGATCGCGCTGGTAGTGGCGGTGCCGATCGCCGTGGGTGGGGTCTTGGCCCTGGTGGAGCAAGTTCCGCGCCGACTGCAGGGCGGCCTCTCGCTCTTCCTGGAGTTGCTGGCCGGGATCCCCAGCGTCGTCTTCGGCCTCTGGGCGCTCCTGGTCCTGGGGCCGCTGCTGGCTCGGCATGTCTACCCGATCCTGGCTCGGCTGGGCGTGCTCGTCCCCTTCCTGAAAGGGCCTGTTGGAAACGGTGAGGGACTGCTCACCGCCTCGCTGATGCTGGCGGTGATGATCGTGCCCATCATCGCCGCCACCACCCGCGACCTCTTGCGGACGGTCCCAGTGCTCCACAAGGAGGCCGCCCTGGCCTTGGGCATGACCCGTTTTGAGGTGGCTCGGGTGGTGACGTTGCCCTTCGTGAGGAACGGCATTGTGGCCGCTGCCATCCTCGGCTGGGCACGGGCGTTGGGCGAGACCATGGCCGTCCTCATGGTCAGTGGCAACGCCCTGAACATCTTCCCTTACAACCTCTATGCCCCCACCACCACCATTGCCGCCACGATCGCGGCCATGCTCGATTCTGCGCTCACCGACGCCACGGGCATGGGGGTCTCGGCGCTCGCTGAGGCGGGGTTGGTCCTGCTGGCCATCACCCTCCTGACCAACTGGGTCGGCCGGCAGATCGCACGTCGCGCCGCCGGCGTGCCATTGCCGGTGGGACGGGGGTTCTAGCCATGCGGACGATGTGGAGGCGGCTCAGCGACCTGGGCTTCTGGTGCGTTTGCGGTCTCGGCTTGGCGATGATCGTGGCCCCCGCGCTCTGGATCGTGGTCGGGCTGCTGCGGAGCGCCCTGCCCCTGCTCAGCCTTCGGCTCCTCACCAACGACACCGCCCACCTCGGCCTTCAGAACGCCATCCTCGGCACCTTGGTGCTCGGCCTGGGGGTGCTGCTGATCGCAGGGCCGCTCGGGGTCGGAGCTGGCATCTACATCTCCGAGTTCGCGGGCAGGCGCACGGCCTCGATCGCCCGGCTCTTCCCGGAGATCCTGGCCGGCGTGCCCTCGATCGTGGTTGGGTATGCGGGCTACGTGCTCTTGGTGGTCCGGTTCCATTGGGGGTACTCACTGCTGGCAGCCATCCTCGCCCTCTCGGCCCTGGTCATGCCCTACATCGTGAAGAGCACTGAGGTAGCGCTGCGTCAGGTGCCCACGAGCCTGCGTGATGGGGCTCGGGCGCTGGGGCTTCCGGTCACCACCATGCTGTATCGAGTGCTGCTCCCTCCGGCCCTCCCCGGGATCGTCAACGGCGTGGTGGTGGCCCTGGCGATCTCGACCGGCGAGACCGCGCCCTTGCTCTACACGGCAGGTTTCTCGGACGCCAATCCGGCTCCCTCCCTCCTCCACCATCCCATCGGCTACCTCACCTACGTGGTCTACACCGACATCCAGCTCCCATCGGCATCGATGCATCAGCTGGCCAATGCCGCTGCCGACCTCACGTTGCTGATGCTGCTGGTCCTCATCTTCGTGGGTCGCTTGCTCAGCTATCAATCCAAGCGACGGAGTGCTCGCATGTCGCTCTGAGCATCGCGACGACGTCCGGTTCAGGAGGGGGGCCTTCGCCGGCGGATGAAGTGGCGAGTGCCCAGGACGCCGACCAAGGTGATGACCACGGCGACGGCCAGGATCAGCTCCACCCGCCCGAGGGCGATGACGATGGCCTCCAGGTGAGCCCCTGCGAGGCTGCTCGCCAGGCCCCAGCAGCAGACCCACAGCGCGGCCCCGGCCGCGTTGAAGACGAGGAAGCGGTGCCAGGGCATGCCGGAGATGCCGGCTACCAGGCCGTTCAGCTGTCGGAGCCCCTCCACGAAGCGGGCCACCAGGACGACCTTGCCGCCATGGGCGCTGAAGAACCCCTCGATCGTCTGGAGCCGCTCATGGGTGATCAACACGTAGCGGCCCCAGCGCAGCACCAACCGTCGGCCACCGGTCAGCCCGATCGCGTAGCCGAGGTTGTCTCCCAGCACAGCTGCGGTCCAGGCGACCAGCAGGAGCGGGACGATGCTCAGCTGGCCCAGGCCAGCCAGCACCCCAGCGGTGATCAGCATGGTCTCGCCGGGCAGCGGGAGGCCGAAGTCCTCCAGGAAGATCGTTCCGAAGACGGCTAGGTATCCCCACCGGTGGATCACCGGGGTCAGCTCCCTGAGGAAAGCAGGCTCCGCAGCCACGAGGCCATGGTAGATGGCGATCGTTAAGGCTCGTGGGCCTCAGGTAGGGATGGAGGACCTGGCGGGCGCACTGGTCCAGCCCGTCTCCCCCGCGTCCTGGCCACTCCCTGCCCCGTCTCGCCCGTGTCCGTGCGGTCCTCGAGACTGTTCGCCGGTCGCTCCCGCCACGCCGCCGCTTGGGGCGGCCCGAGGCCCCGCTCGGGGTGTGGAGGTGACGTGAGGAGCTCACGAGCGGCGATCGAAGCCGCTCCCATGGCTGGTGACCAGGCGATCCCGGGCGCCGGCCTCATCGCCGGGATCGGTCTGAGCGACCCTGGCGAGCTCCCATCTCGCTGTCCAATCGCTTGCCGCCTCAAGGCGGTCCGCCGCCTCTGACGCCAAGACGTCTCATGTCGGCCAAGGCCTCGCGGGTCCTGGGGCCGCCGGAAGCCCGGACGGCACCGCGGGCTCTCGTCTTCTCAAGCGCGGCTGGAGGCTGGCTGGCCTGGAGCTGGCACCGCCAGCGCTGGAGATGCAGCAGGCGAGGCCTGGCTCCATCCCATGGTTGCCCGAGGTGCCTGAGAAGCGCAAGCTGGGTGGCCTTCTGGGAAGGTGGCCGGCTTCGGCATGAGGTGGCGGCGATGTCCGGCCGCCGTGGCTCCCCCACCGATCGCCCCGATGCCGGGTGGGAGCCAGCCCAGCCCTCGATCCCCCGGGAA
>DATGLL010000102.1:0-9839 GCA_035294145.1 Candidatus Dormiibacterota bacterium
TCGTGGGGCCCCCCGGGGCGCGGCCATCCCCCTGGGCGGCCGCCCGCCGGCAGAGGGCCGGGGGAGACGGTCCCGGCGCTCGACCGGTGGCCACGGCGTGCGCTCGCGGCAAGGCCGGGAGCGTTCCACGTCTCCCCGCTCAGCGCGGGGCCGACCTCGGCGCCACCCGCCCCCCCAGGCCCCGCTCGGCCGCCTCCTCAGGCTCGCCGGACACCCCATCGTCCCCTGATCAGGCAACCGTCGGCAACCCCTTGATGGTGGCTCGGGGCCCGGCTCTGGCCCTCGGTCAGCCCCCGTCCGCCCTTCGCCCGTTCCACCTCCCCACCGTTCGGCCGGTCTCACCTCACCCCGCTCGATGAGCCGCTCTGCCCGCTCCCAGTTGACTTTCGGCCACGGGCTGGACCCGCGAGGTGAAGCGCTGGAGCCAGCGGGCATGCTCGCGCGCAAGCCAGCCCTCCCAGACAGCCCGCGCCCCGAAGCTCAGGGCCGGGTCACCATCAGGGTTCCGCCCCGCTTGTCCCGTCGGCCGGTCGGGGGGATGTCACGGCCGGCCGGCCCGCACCCAGTCCATGTAGTCCACCCGAGGCGGCTCCACGCCGGCCTGGGTCAGAAGCGTCGCCACCTGGGCGAGGTGGTTGGAAGTGTGCAGGCTGACGTGGAGGAGGATCGCATCCACGGGGTGCTCCTCAAAGGTACCGGCCGTGGTCCGATAGGAGACGATCCGCTTTGCCTCGGCGGGCGTCAGACGGGCGATGCGGGAGCGGTACTCCTTCGACACCTTCCGGAAGGCCACCCCGACGTCGTCCAGGGTGGGCATCGCATCGGTCCCGGGCAGGGCGGTGGGGGAGCTGCCGTCGAGCCGCGCCGACCAGACCTGGTGGGCACCGACAACGTGGGCCAAGGTGGTGAGGATAGAGCCGTAGGCGCCCCGACGGTCCCTGGTCAGATCCTCGGGCGCGAGCCGCCGACTCGCCTCCAGCATGTTCTCCATGACCCAGGCGTTGCACGCGTACAGCCCCTCCAACCACCGTCCTAGCTCGGACACGTTGCTCTCCTCCGGATCGGAACCGTGTCGACGATGCCGGTGAGCCGGCAGCACCAACATCCTACGATCGTGCAAGAGGGCGTGACCGTGATGGGAAGACGACCCGAGCGAGCCCGATGGGTTGACGCCGAGGCCAGGCTGCCCGTTGCGGATGCCGATCATCGGGTCGGGGGTTAGGAAACGCCACGCTCTGGAAGCCGAGCGGCGAGCCGGTGACACGGCCTGTCGTGCGGTCCTGGCTGAGGCGTGTTGGTGAACGGCACTCACCGTCAAGACCAGGTCGGGGCCAGAGGCGTGATCCCCATTACCTGTGGGTGCGGTGCCGTTGCGGAGGGGGTTCTCGTGCTCGCCTCAGACGACTCCTCTCTGGGTTGTCCTCCATTCAAGGACTTCACGCTTCTTTCGTAACCTGCCTGGCAAACCGGGGCTTACGGTCGGCTCCACGTTTCATGGAGTCCTCGACTGGACGTACGGGCGAGCGGGGCCCCGCCAGGTCGATCGCTGCGCTGCCCTCACGCGGATGACGCACCCTGCAGCCGTCGCGCATCCAGCGCTCGGTCCAGCTGATGTCTTGAAGGTGTCCACAGACATGGCAGGCACTTGAAGAAGCGCCCTGCCTCGACCAGGGTGGCGTCGGCCAGCCCGCGCTGGTGCGCTTGTTCTCCGGCAACCTCTTTTGACGGAGCGTCCCGACGCATCCAGATCTCTCACAACGATCCGGCCGTGCAACTTGTCCGCCTCTCGTGAGCTTGTGGATCGCATCCCGCCGGATGGTCGTAATCCAAGCTTGAAGCCAGTTTCGACGCTGCTCCTTACACCGAAGCCCTCCCCCACCTGGTCGACGTCCAGCTGATTTTTTCGGCAAGCTCCTTCGGCTTTCGATGGACGAGGGAGAAGAGCACCCCATTGCTCGCCACACTTGCGGGACAAGCCCTACCAAGTCCGGGGCCGAGCTTCGTGATGGGCGACGTCGTCAGGCGAGCACTGGAAGGGTGGCCGTGGAATCCACCCAACCGATGGGGCGTGCCCTTGTCGACGACATCGCCTGCCCCCCATGCCTGTCGAGGCCAGCACCGGGCCCCCCCACACATCGACCCTGCGCCGCCGAATCCCGGATCGCGAAGCTCGAGGCGTGATCACCCGGCGGGAAGTCGCCCGAGGCCACTTCGACGCGTTCGTCTGGCCGTGCCTCCCAGGAACGCCCCCACCTTCTCAAGTCCTGGCGTGACCGGAGCTGGGGCATCCCCGCCCCCGGGCCCTGGTGACCCCAGTCACCTCCCGGCCGGGGAGAGGATCTCGATCCAGGCCCGGCCGCATGGGCCGGAGGGCAGCTCCCAGCCACGTGGCGCCCTCTGCACATGGCCCGGATTCAGCCCTGGCATGGGGCTGGTCGAGCGGGTCACCAGCAGGAGTCCGTACCGCCCGTCCCCTCTGGATCCTCACCACGGCTGCTCCCTCTAGGCCCGACGGCGACCAAACGGCTCCGGGCGCCAATAGGCCGGAGCCACGGACGTCTCCGCGCGACGTCCAAGAAGACAACAAAACAAGAAGAAAAGGAGACCGTTCCAGCTCTCTCCCCTCTGGGTTGCTCCCCATCCCGATCGATGAGGGAACGATGCCGTCAAGGTCGGGTTCCCTCGTGATGGGCGACCCAACCCGCGGAGGCGTGGGCTCTCGGTCGGCGGCCACCACGTGGATCGCGATTACAGGTCGGCCATTCGCCTCCCCCAATCCTCACCATCGGTGAGCCTAGGCCAGCCGAGTGATGAGGAACATGACCCCTACCCCGCCGAGCGTCAAGGAAAGGGCTCGGTGAGGCGACAGCATCCTAGCCCGTGGCAGCAGCACGCTCGAAGCCGCGTACACGAAGAGCCCGGAGAAGAACCCGATCGCGATCGGGAGCACCACCGGCGGCACCGCGGCCATGGCGGCCACAACGGCCCCCAGCAGAGGTGCGGCCGCGTCGGCGACCAGGAACCAGCGCGACCGGCGCGCCGGTTGGTGATGGGCTACCAGGTAGGAAACCGTGTTGAGGCCGTCGGAGAAGTCGTGACCGATCACGGCCACGCTCACCAGGACCCCGAGGGTGGTGTCGACGCGGAAGCCGAGACCGATGGCCAGGCCGTCGAAGAAGCTGTGCACGATGAAGCCGGCAGCGCCGACCAGCCCCGCATGGTCCGGGCCCTCGCCGGCCTCGTGGGGGTGGAGGAACCGCTCCATGACATAGAAGACAAGGAACCCCCCCAGGGCGGCGCCCACCGGCCACTGCGGGGAGAGGTGAAGTTCACTCGCCCGCTCGATGGCATCAGGCAGGAGGTCGAAGAAGGCGGCCGCCAGCACCACGCCGCCGGCCAGGGCCGCCAGGGAGTGGATGCGGCCCGGCCAGCGCAGCGCAGCGCTGCCTCCAGCAAGGGTGGAGAAAAAGGCGGTGGCAGCGAACCCCAGGGACGGCAATACGTTCATTCCCCGCCTCCCCGACAACCGGGGCACCGGCCGGAGAAGATCAGTTGGTGGCCTGTGATCGAGAAGCCCGTGCCGGCCGTTACCTCCGGCTCCAGCCCCTCAAGCCCCTCCAGGACGCAGCGCGGCACAGGGGCCAGCGCCCCACAGCCCTCGCACCGAACGTGATCGTGATGGGCTCCGGCTACCTCGTACCGCACCCTGCCATCGACTTCCACCCGGGTCAGCTGCCCCCGATCGTGGAGGTAGGCGACGGCCCGGAAGACCGATGACGGGTCGGCTGGCCGGCCGGAGGCGATGAGCGCCTGGTGCAGCTCCTCGATCGACCAGGCGTGGCGGCCTCCCCCTTGAAAGAGATCCGCGACGGCGTTTCGTACGCTGCTCGGCCGTGGCACGGGGCTAGCCTACGTCATTTGCAAGTCGCTTGCAGAACCGATCGGTGCTCGCCCACGACCCAGCGGAGGCACCGGACCGGGAGACCGTGCCAGGTCACGGTTGACGGCGAGGTCGTTCGGCGGGGACGTTCCCCGGTCACCTCCCTGCCTCAAGGGGGCCCATTCGGGAAGGACGGCCACGCTGGCCGGGGCGGGTCATATGCTTGCGGGAGAGGGCCGGTGCGGGCTGTCGCTCGGGCTCGCGGGGAGAGGTTGGCCTGCGATCGGTGCTGTCGAGGAGGACTTTCGTGGATCGAGATCGGAGGGTCACCGAGGCCGAGATAAGCCGGCTGGAGGAGTTGGACCGAAGCCATTGGTTGCATCCTCAAGGAGATCTGGGCGGAGGACCAGCCCTCGCCCCCCAGCTGGTCTTTCGGCGGGGCCAGGGGTCCACCCTGTTCGACCTCCGTGGGCGTCCGTTCCTCGACGCCATGGCCGGGCTGTGGAATGTAAACGTCGGCTATGGGCGTGCCGAACTGGCAGAGGCGGCCGCCGAGCAGATGCGCGAACTACCGTTCTCCTCCGCCTACGGCGGCTTTGGGCATGCTCCCGCCATCTTGCTCGCCACTAGGCTGGCGGAGCTGACGCCGGGCGATCTGGAAGTCACCTTCTTTGCCTCAGGAGGGGCCGAGGCCAACGAGACGGCCTACAAGATCGCTCGCCTGTACTGGCGGCTGCGCGGACGGCCCGAGAAGGTGCAAATCGTGGCTCGACTCCGAGCCTACCACGGCCTGACCTACGGGGCTACGAGCGCCACCGGCCTGCCCATGTTCTGGGAGGGTGTGGGACCGCTGGCCCCTGGCTTCCTACATGCCCCCGCGCCCCATCCCTATCGGTACGAGGGGGACGGGACTCCTGGAGAGGGGTACGCGGAGGCGTTGGAGCGGATGATCGTTGAGGCTGGTCCCGAGACGGTGGCAGCGGTGGTAGCCGAGCCCGTCCAGGGCGCCGGCGGGGTGATCGTGCCCCCAGGCGATTACTTGGGCAGGGTTCGCGAGATCTGTGATCGCTACGACCTGCTCCTGATCGCCGACGAGGTGATCACCGGATTCGGCCGCACCGGGCGCTGGTTTGGGGTGGAGCACTTTGGTGTTGTCCCCGACCTCCTGATCTTCGCCAAAGGTGTCACCAGTGGCTACTTGCCGCTCTCTGGAGTGGTGATGACACGGTCGGTCCACGAGGTGCTGCGCTCCCTGCGGGGGGTCTTTCCCCACGGCTTCACGTACAGCGGCCACCCGGTGGCGTGCGCAGTGGCGCTGCGGAACCTGCGCATCCTCGAGGAGGAGGGACTGGTGGAACGAGCTCAAGCCATGGGCGAGGTGCTCCGTGCTCACCTGGAGGGGCTCCGCCGTCACGAGCTGGTGGGCGATGTCCGCTCCCTTGGTCTGCTGGGCGGGATCGAGCTGGTTCGCGATCGTGATACCCGAGAACCGTTCCCGGCCGCGGTGGGGGCAGCACGCCAGGTTGCCGAGGCAGCCCTGGAAGAGGGGGTGCTGGTGCGAGCCCTGAGCGGGGACGTGATCGCCTTCTCCCCCCCGCTGGTGATCACAGAGGAGGAGATCGCCAGGGCGGTCGAGGTGGTAGGACGGGGGATCGAGAGGGTCTCGGACCGACTGGCGACGGTGCAACCGTGATGGTGGATGGATGGGCGGCCAGACCATGGATGAGCGCCGACTCCGCGTCGGTGCCAGGGCAGGCTGCACGAGCGAACCCGCGGGCGGGCTTGACCACCGGTATGGCGGCGTGGGATCGTCCAGGAGGGAACTGATGCCAATTCGGGCCGACGATGGGATGGAACAACTCTCGACGCCCGAGTGCTACCGCTTGCTCGCCTCGCAGCGGCTAGGGCGGATCGGGCTGGTGGTGGAGGGCCACCCGGAGATCTTCCCGGTGAACTACGCTCTTCTCGACGAACTCGTCGTGTTCCGGACCGCTCCCGGGACCAAGCTCGAGCACTCGTTCATGGAGAGCGCGGTCTTCGAAGTGGACGGGGTCGAGGAGAACGGGACCTGGAGCGTGGTGGTGAAGGGGATCGTGCAGGAGCTTCCAAGCTCGAGCGCCCTCCTCGCCAGAGCCCAGAGAGAGCTTGAACTGCGGCCTGACGCGCCCGGCGAGCGAAGCCACTGGCTCGCCGTGTACCCAGTGGAGGTCACCGGCCGCCGCTTCTGAGGCCTCCTTGCCTTTGGCCCAGCGCACCGGCGGTGAACTCTCGCTGGTTGCGGCCGGCGGGCGGATGTCACAATCGGCCCGGTCGGGGCCTTGAAGGGGCTCTGAGAGGAGGCGACGCATGCCGGAAACGATGGAGTTGCTCCTGCGCCTGCTGCTCGCAGCGGCTTTGGGGGGTGCGGTTGGCCTTGAGCGCGAACTCTCGGGGCAGCGAGCTGGGCTCAGGACCCATCTCCTTGTTGGTCTCGGCGCGTGCACTTTTACCGAGGCCTCGGCCTTCGGCTTTGGGTACTTGGCCACACATCCACCGTTGACCACACTCGACCCCTCACGGATCGCTGCCCAGATCGTCTCGGGCGTCGGCTTCCTGGGGGCAGGAGCCATCCTTCGCTCCGGCATCAACGTGCGAGGGCTGACCACGGCGGCCAGCTTGTGGGTGGTGGCGGCGCTGGGCCTGGTCAGCGGCCTGGGCCTGTACGCCGAGGGATTGCTGGCGTGCGCGGTCACCTTGCTGGCCTTGGTCGGCTTGCGCCCTCTACGGGCACGGCTCCAGCGAGTGCAAGCTGGTCCCGAGGAGATGCTGGTTGAGGCCGACCCAGATCTTGAGATCGGGAGCCTGGTGCGGCCGCTGGGCGAGCTGCAGGCCCAGGTGACCAACATCCGCATCCAAGACGACGAGGATGTCCGGCGAGTCACGCTCACCCTTCGCCTGGCCGGCAGCGCTGACGCCGTGCTGGCTGGAGTGGCCTCCGTGCGCGGGGTGCGCGATGTGGAGTGGACACGTCGCCGCTAAGCGGTCCACGCCCGAGGTTCCTGAGGGGACATCCGGGGGCTGGGGGACCAGGGAGCCTGGCAGCTGCTTGGGGCGGCAGTGAAGGCCCGGACGGCAAGCCGGGTGGCGCATCCGCTGGACAGGTGGGGATGGCCAGCCGACCGACGGAGGGGCGCCTCTCAGCGCCAGCCCTGCCTGCCCGACGCCGGCGCCCGGACTCGGTGGGTGGCCACCGCGCCGACCGCCTCGCATGCCCTGGTTCAGCAGGCTCCGGGGGCAGCACACCGCTCGGTCCGAGCCTCTCGTGGGGGTCCGGTGGCGACGCTGCCGGGCCGAGCAGGACTTTCCCTCCCCAGGGATCCGGCAGGGAAAGCCGCCGGACCCCGAGGACCGGGTGAGCTCGGCCGACGAGAGGACCTCGATCCAGGCTGTCGGCGCCGCCTCCCCTGGGACGGCTGTGAGCGCACGGCCGGCATCGCCACCCTCGACCGCCTGGCCGACCAGGTCATGAACGGGGCCCTACCGCTCGGCGCCGCGGGGGCTCTGGATCCGACGGCTCCTCGCCTTGGGGCAGCAAGGCCTCCGAACGGCTGCGCCGGCGCCGCTCCAACCCGACCCTGGCGAGCGCCTCCGGCCATCCCTCCTGGCTGAGCCGGGCCGAGATCCCCCTCTGCACCCTTCGCCCAGACGAGGAGATCCGACGACATCGTTTCGATCGGTGGTCCCAGGTGAGAGAGCGGTGCCCGATTGCATTGCCAGGTTCAAGGAGCGCAGAGGGGGGTAGGAGGTTTGGGCTGACGCGGGACCAGGGCATAGCCGTGCTGGAGACGGTATTCCAGCTGGCAGGGAGCGTCGATCTCGGCCAGTCGCCGGCGCAGCCGCGTCACGTAGACCCGCAGCTGCTCCGGCGAGAGCAGATACCCACCCCAAGCGCGGCGGAGCAGCTGGTCAGCCTGGAAGTGCTGGCCTGGGTGGTACAGCAGCACCTCCAACAGCTCCGCCTCTCTGACCGATAGCCTCCGGGTACGGCCGCCATGCGCGATCGTGCGGGTGCTCGCGTCGTACTCCAACCCGGTTAGCTCCATCAAGCGCTGGCGCCAGAGTTCGCGACGGCGGGTGAGCACCTCAAGGCGGGTCCGAGCCCGTTCGATCGCCTCGGCCAGCGTCGGGCCCCCGCGACCGTTCGAGGCATGCATCTCAAGCCGGGTAAGGAATCCTTCCTGGAAGGCGACCAGCTCGCGGTAGATGTTCAACCAATGGTGGGCGTCATCGCTCCATTCCGTGGAGAGGTCCTCACCGGGGAGCGGAGCGCCCAACTCTCTTGAGGAGAGAACCGTTCTGTCTCGACTCATCCGAGTTCCTGTCTATGGGCCCTGGGGCGTGCCTCTCAAGTGGTGTCGGATCTCGTGGGTCATGGTCCGGGGCTCTCCCCCCATCGGTGCGCTGGGAAGGGAGAGGAGCAAGCAGTACCGACGAACGATCTCGCCCCTGGGGGCGGACTGCACGATCCTGAACCGCGCCCTCCACAGGCCATGCCTATCTACCTTGCCCATAAGCCATGACTTGTGTCAACCGCGCCCACCGCCCTGGAACGGTCCGAGGTTGAGGTGAGGCATGGTGCCGCATGAGCGAGGGGCTGGTCAATCGGCGGGGCAGCAGGGCGAGGCCATCCGACCTGGGCAGCTTCCCGGTCCAGTCGCCGAGCCAACCCTTGGGGGCGGAACGGGTGAGAGCCGTGCCCGCGCGAAGCCGCAACTCCCCCATGGTCGGCTCTTCGGCCTCGCAAGCTCGGTGCCCTGCGGCTGAGGTGGCGCCTCGCCTCCTGGGTCGGGTGGACACTCAGCATCTTGCCCACGCGGCAGGCGCCAGCCGCCTCTCGCCCGTATGCCCGTCCACATGACCAGCTCTTGGGGCTCGCTGGCCCAGGCCTCTCAGCGGGATGGGGAGGGAGTTCGCCCTCGCGGTGCCGTGGCTGAGCCGGGGAGAGGCACTTCCACCGCTACGCTGCCCCCTCACGAGGTGCGCCCATCCTTGCCTCCACACAGGCCGCAGCTGCCGCTTCGACCCCTGGCGCCCGCAGCACCAGCCCAGCGCCTCATCTTGGGGAGCATGAGCTCCCCTGGCATCCTGGCACCGCCCTCGGCCGGCTCTCCTTCCCCGGCCATCCTGCCCGGGACTGCCGGCTCGGTCGCTCGCCCAGCTCCGCTCGCGCTACCGTCGCCCGCCGATGGGATAACGACAGCTGACGTGTCCACACACTACCATTCACTTCCGCGAACTTGAAGCAGTGGGATCGCCAGCAAGGCATCCCTCCCGTCACCGCCTCCCGCTGCTTCTCGTCGGGCACGCTTCCCGTCCCGTCCCGGCGAGCCGGTCACCTGATCCCGGGGGACGCCCCGGCGTGACCGCCCGCTCGCGTGTCCGCCGCCGATCAACGCTCCGATCTGGACCGGCAGGTGGCGGGTGGTGCCGCTCGGGCGGCCCAGGAGGGGCTCGCCGTCGGGCGCCTTCTGACCGAGGTTGGCTCGGCCCTGAACGGAACGCGTCGGAGGTTCCCGGCCTTGCGGCGTGACCCGACCGTGACCACGATCGTGGTCGAGCCTCGGGACCGCTTCGCGCGGCTCGGGGCCGAGGAGGTGGAAGCCGCGCTCGCCGCTCAGGGAGGGGGCAGGTGGGGGTCGATCCCGCCGAGGTCGACGAGGACCTGGTCCGAGACGGAAGCGAGCTCCTGAGCGGCCTCGGTGCCCGGCCCGACGGCCGGCGTGCCGCCGCCCATCGGGCGGCCCGGGCGATGGCCGCGCTCCAGTTCGCTTTGGACCCAACCCCGGAGCAATGGCAGACCATCCGGCGGCAGTGGGGCGGCCGCCGCTCCGCCTCCAACTGGGCGGTCCGGACCCTCAAGGCCGATCTCGACGCCTATCGCGAGTCCGGCGCATCGAAAGCGCCGCCGTCGTGCTCCGGT
>DATGLL010000103.1:0-2954 GCA_035294145.1 Candidatus Dormiibacterota bacterium
CTCGCCGGGCCGGGACGGGGAGCTTGCCCGACTGGAACCAGCGGTAGGCGGTCACGGGGTGGATGCCTTGCTCGCGCGCCCACTGCTTCAAGTTCATGGAAGTGGATTGTAGTGTATAGGCGCGTCAGCTGTTGTCAACCCCCGGATCGCCGAGGTCACCGTGCCGGGCCATGATCGAGCGGCAGCAGCCGCTCGACAGCGAGCCCACCGGGCCTCGTCGGCCGGGAGGTCGCGCCCTCCCGCCTCGGCGGGCGCTCCCTGACCGCTCCGGCGCCGCCGCCCCCGGGCTGGCACCACGGCCACCGACCCCGATTGGGACGGTGGAGGCCAAGCGGCGCGGCCTCGCCCACCGGCCCGGAGATGGGTGCGGGATGCGAGGGAGCGGCCCGTCCGGGCCGAAGGCCCGGCACCGCCTCGGTGGGGCCGGGACGGGCCGTCTGCTGGAGCCGGCGGCACACGCGCCTGACCCTCACCCCGATGCCGGGGCGGAGCCACGCCCGACGCCTTCGCGGCGCCGGTCCAGGGTCGGGCGCCGGACGGCGCCCACCCCGCCTCAACGCGAGGGATCGAAGAGGCCGGTGATCGGCTGAGGCTCGGCGGCCTCTTCCTCGCGGTAGAGGTGAAGGGCGCGGAGTACCGGCGCATCCGAGATCGCAAAGAGGTCGGAGACCTCGAACGCCTCATGGTCCACGGCCGACCAGGAGGGGGTCACGAAGACGTCGCCGGCCTTCCACGGCATCTCCATCCCGTCGACCACGGTGCGTCCCCTCCCTCGGAACACGACGTAGACCGAGCTCCCCGTCTTGCGTCGGGTCGGCGTCCGGCCGCCGGGGAAGAGGCGATGCATCTCATTCCCGAAGGTGGCCACGGCTGGCCCCCCGGTCAGCGGGTTGATGAACTCGACACTGGCCATGAGACCGCCACGCAGGCGATGGATCGACTCCAGCGCTCGATCGGTCTCCGTCCACCGATAGCGCAGGAGCGGCGAGTGGGCGGGCATCGATGGCGCCCCTGCCTCGCGCAATCCCACGGCCGTGAACCGCTGCTCGGAGAGGTTACGACCCTGCACCGGTTGACGGTCCCGGGGATGGTTCTCGAAGAACACCGCCTCCAGGGAGCTCACCAGCGGGAGGTCGAGCCCGTCGAACCACACCATCGGCTCATCGCCGCTGCTGTTGTGGTCGTGCCACTGCCAGTTGGGGGTCAGGATGAGATCACCCGGCTCCATCTCGCAGGCATCTCCGTCCACGGTGGTGGAGACGCCGTGGCCGGTCATCACGAAGCGGATAGCACTCGGCGTGTGCCGGTGAGCGGGCGCGTTCTCCCCCGGCCCCAGGTACTGGATGGCGCCCCAGAGCGTGGTGCTCGTGTAGGGGAGGCCGTTGAGCCCAGGATTGGCGAAGGCCAGCACGCGTCGGTCCCCTCCACGCTCGATGGTGACGATCTCTCCCGCCCGCTTGGCCAAGGGCAGCACCTGCTCCCATCTCCATAGCCAGGGGCGGGTGACGGGCACCGGCACCTCCGGCATGAGCTGCCGGGCCATCCGCCACAACGGCTTCAGATCATGGGCGGCGAGCGCCCCGCAGAACTCGTCGTAGCCGACCTCGACGGTGTGGACCTCACTGACCTCGAGCATCGAACGCATCACCCACCTCCCAGGGCCGTCGGGCTCGACGCGCCTCGCATCGGCCGGACAGCCGTCCTTCCACCTCCACAACCATACGACCACCCCAGCGACGCCAACCTCCCTTCGGGAGCGCGGGCTAGCCGGGGTAGAGGGAGCGGAGGCTGAGGAGGTCCCACACATCCTCCCCGCGCAGATGGTCCAGGACGATGGCGGCGAAGCGTTCGGCATAGCGTCGGGCCAGGCGCATCCCGAGCTCGGGGTCGCCCGCCGCCGGGTCCCCGGTGTAGCCGAGCCCGTTGCCCAGCTCCCGGAAGTCTCGGGCCCGACGAAGGTCACGGTCGAAGTCGAGCCGCACCGGCGGCAAGCGCCGACGTTCCGAGGCCACCAGATCCGGCCGGGCGGCGAGCATGATCGAGGTCTCGATCATGCCCGCGTGGCTGTCGCCCTCGACCGCCTCACCAAGGAGATCGCGGAGAGCACCGGAGCGCAGGTCGTCGAAGAGCAGCCGCTCGTAGCCCTCGATCGCCCGGGCGCCGCTCTCCCTGGCCGCTTCGTGGCAAGCCTGCTCCCAGGCCAGCACGTGCGGAGGGTCCAGGTGCTGGCTCACCACCACCACGTTGACCAACCCGTTGCTGGCGAACGAGCAGAGCACGTCCCGGAAGAAGGGGACGATGCTGGACTTGCGAACCGACACCGACCCTGCGAACCGTCGACTGAGCACGGCGGTGGTGTAGGGAAGGGCGGGGGTCAGCACCACGGTCCACCCCGACTCGCGGACACGGGAGGCAACCATCTCCATCACCAGCCGTGCCTGGAAGAGGTCACTGCCCAAAGGGAGGTGAGGGCCATGCTGCTCAATGGGACCGGAGAGCATGAAGACCACGGTCCGCGCCGGGTCGAGCGCGGCCACCTGCGCCCAGGTCGACTCTTCCAGGAGGAGAAGCGGGGCCCTCACCATCTTCAGCCTAGCGCCAGCGGCCTCCCCTCCCAGCGGTCCGCCCGGCCCCTCCTCCCTCGGTCGCGACGGTCCCGGGCCAGCGGGCGACCGGGGGTGACGACAGCTGACGTGTCCACACACTCACCATTCACTTCCGTCAACTTGAAGCAGTGGGCGCGCGAGCAAGGCATCCCTCCCGTCACCGCCTCCCGCTGCTTCCCGTCCTGGCGAGTCGGTCACCTGATCCTGGGGAACGCCCCGGCGTGACCGCCCGCTCGCGTGTCCGCTGCCGATCAACGCTCCGATCTGGACCGGCAGGTGGCGGGTGGTGCCGCTCGGGCGGCCCAGGAGGGGCTCGCCGTCGGGCGCCTTCTGACCGAGGTCGGCTCG
>DATGLL010000104.1:0-28833 GCA_035294145.1 Candidatus Dormiibacterota bacterium
GCCCGTAGGCTCAGTTGGAGCCTTCGCGAAGCGCAGAGCCGTGGTAAGACCCGGGCTTCCCGGGCACGCGGCAAGGAAGCGCGAAGCCCGCAAGGGCAACCCCGTGAGGGGTGCCGCGTGAGTGCTATTGCGTACTCAGCGGCAACGGTTGGCCCCACGATCCCGACGTCCCGTGCTGGTCGTCTCGGCCGAGACTGAGGGGATGCGGGCTCCCATCACCGGCCGTGGGGCGCGGCTCCTGACCCTGACCGCGATCGCTGGATGGGTCGATGCCCTGAGCTTCCTCGGGCTTGGGCGGGTCTTCACCGGCAACATGACCGGCAACACGGTCCTGCTCGGCTTGGCCCTGGCCCAGGCGAGGGGGGCCGAGGTCGAGCGTTCGGCGATCGCGCTCGGCGGCTTCGTCCTCGGCGCCGCCGTGGGCTCCCGGCTGGCCGGCTGGGGCGGCCCCCCGGGAGGCTGGCCGGCCCGGGTCACGCTGACCCTGGCCGCCGAGCTGGCGGTGCTGGCCACGTTCGCCGCCCTCTGGTCGTGGGGAACGCAGCCCCCGCCGGCCAAGCTGGACGTGCTCGTCGCCCTTGCGGCGGTGGGGATGGGGCTCCAAAGCGTGGCGGTCAGACGGCTGGGGATCCCGGGGGTGACCACGACGGTCGTGACCAGCATCCTGGCCGAGCTGGTGGCCGACGTCGCCTCGCTCGCCCATCCGCGTCGGTGGGTCCCTCGCCTGGGGTTCTGGGGCTCGTTGCTGGTCGGTGCCGCCGGGGGGGCGGCGTTGGAGGTTCGGTCGCCCGCCCTGGCCGCGGCCGTTCCCGTCCTCCTCCTGGCCGGCGTGGTCCTGGTCGCCCTGGCGGCCGAGGGCTGGGGCCAGAGCCCGGCGGCCGACCCGGGCCGCCCGGGGCCCGAGGGGGAGGGCCGGGGGTGGGGGAAGGAATAGCGAGGTCCGGGTTGGCGTTCCAGGCTCGGAGCCTTGAGCATGGAGCTGCAGATCCCGGGAATCCACCACGTCACCGCGATCACCGGCGACGTCGGGCGGAACGTGGCCTTCTACACCCGTGGGCTCGGCCTGCGCCTGGTCAAGCGAACGGTGAACCAGGACGACGTGGGAGCCTACCACCTCTTCTACGGCGACGCCACGGGGAGCCCGGGGACGGAGGTGACCTTCTTCCACTGGCCCGACCAGCCGCCGGCCCTGCCTGGCGTGGCCACCATTGCGCCGGTGACCTTGCGGGTGTCGGGTCGGACGGCGCTGGAGTGGTGGGGGCGTCGTCTCAAGGAGCTCGGCGTTCCCCACGGGGAGATCGAGGAGCGGCAGGGACGGGCGTCGCTGCCCTTCCAAGATCCCGAGGGGCTGCGGCTCGAGCTGGTCGACGATGGCGGCGCCGTCGGAGGGGTGCCCTGGGAGGGCAGCCCGGTCCCGACCGAGGTGGCGGTACGAGGCATCCATGGCGTGACCATCTCCTCTGCCCGCCCAGATGCCACCATCGCCCTGCTCACCCGGTTGCTGGGCTTCCGCCAGGTGGCGGCCGGCGAGCTCGCCGACGGCTCGGGGTCGGTCACGATCGTCGAGAGCGGGGCGGGAGGTCCTGGGACCGAGGTCCGGGTGCTCGGTGTGCGGGAGCCCCGGGTCGGCCGACCGGGCGTGGGCGGGGTGCACCATGTCGCTTTCCAGACGCCGGATGAGGACCAGCAGCGTCGGTGGCGTGAGGTGCTGCTTCGAGCCGGCCTCCGGGTGACGCCGGTCATCGACCGCTACTACTTCACGTCGATCTACTTCCGCGAGCCGGGTGGGGTGCTGCTCGAGATCGCCACCAACGGGCCGGGGTTCCTGGTTGACGAGTCACGGGAGGAGCTGGGCGCCAGGCTCTCCCTCCCGCCCTTCCTGGAGCCCAGGCGCCGGGCCATCGAGGCCGGGCTGCGGCCGATCGAGCTGCCCCTGGGCTGAGCGACGCCCCTCGCGGGGAGGTCTCCACCGGCGTCCCGGGAGGCGCGTCGACGCCGAGGTCGAGGGGGCCGGCGTCGAGGTCGCCCTCGGTTGTCACGGGGAGGGCCTGGGGACGCCCGCGACCTGGCTCACGGTCGGCGGGGACCCGAGGCCCGGGGCGCGGAGCTCCGATGGAGGTCTAGGCGGCAACGCCTGCGTCCCCGGAGGCAACGGATGTCGCATGCTGGTGGTGATGCCCCGTCTCCTCCCCGCGGCCCTCGTCGCCCTGGTCGTGGCGGCCTGTGCCCCTGCCTCGACCCCGGGGCGTCCCTCGTCGCCGCTGGCGCGGTTCTACCAGCAGCGGTTGTCCTGGCACACCTGCGCGGGCGGGGAGTGCGCCAGCCTCACGGTCCCGCTCGACTACGCGCGGCCGTCCGGGCGCACGATCTCGGTGGCCGTGATCCGGATCCCGGCCACCGATCGACGCCATCGCATCGGCGCGCTGGTGCTCAACCCGGGCGGCCCTGGGGCCTCCGGCATCGAGTACGCCCGTGAGGCGGCTCACATCTTCCCCTCCTCGTTACGAGCCCGCTTCGACCTGGTGGGCTTCGATCCCCGTGGGGTGGGGGAGAGCGATCCCGTCGAGTGCGTCGGTGACCGAGCGCTGGATGCCCTGACCGAAGAGCCTGCCTATCCCGTGAACGCCCAGCAGCAGTCGCTGCTGGTCTCCCAGGCACAGGCGCTGGCCCGGGCCTGCGCTCGCCGTGACGGGGCCCTGCTCGACCACGTCAGCTCGGCCGACGTCGCCCGGGACATGGACATCCTTCGCGCCGCGCTCGGCCAGCAGCGGCTGATCTACTACGGGGCCTCCTACGGCACCTTCCTCGGCACGGTCTACGAGGAGCTGTTCCCCGGTCGGGTCCAAGAGATGGTCCTCGACAGCGCTCTCGACCCGGCGCTCGACTCCGGGCAGGAGGACCTGCAGCAGGCGCAGTCGTTCGACCATCTCCTCGGTCTCTTCCTCGCCTGGTGCGTGGCCCAGCCCAACTGCGCCCTGGGGAGCACGGAGGCCGCGGCCCAGGCCCGTCTGGATGGGCTGCTCGGGCAGGTCGCCCAGCAGCCGTTGCCTGGGCAGGGGGGCCGTCTCGTGGGCACGGGCCCGTTCCTGACCGCCCTGGCGGCGGCGATGTACTCGCCGGCCAGCGGGTTCCCGGTCTTGAACGCGGCCTTGGGGCTGGCGCTGGGCGGGAACGGTGCGCTGCTGCTCGCGCTCGCCGACGCGCTGAACGGTCGCGGCCCCAACGGGCATTACTCGAACTTGATCGAGGCCAACTACGCCGTGAACTGTGTCGATCGGCCCCACCCGACGAGCGTGCCGGCGCTGGCGGCCGAGGCTGGCCAGGCCCCGACCGTCGCCCCCGTCTTCGGCGCCGCCATCGTGTGGGGCGACCTCCCCTGCGTGTTCTGGCCGGCCAAGCCGGAGTTGAGGCCAGGTCCGGCCTCTCCGAGCCGGGCCCCCATCCTGGTGGTCGCCACCCGGAACGACCCGGCCACACCCTATCAGTGGGCGGTGAGCCTCGCTCGCGAGCTCGGCGATGCCCGCCTCCTCACCTTCGCCGGTGAGGGCCATGTCGCCTTCGGGCGCGGCGATCCCTGCGTGGACAACGCCGTCGTCGCCTACCTCACGACCGCGGCCCTCCCTGCGCCCGGCACCACCTGTCCGGCCTGACCTCTCGGCCCCCAGGGGAGGCGAAGGGGTGGCGGCCCCGGCCCCGGTGGCCGGGGTGGGCACAGGGTGCCGACAGCTCGTCCCAAGGCCCATCGGGACGTCGAGGCCCGTGATGGGGGAACATGGGTTCGATGAAGGTGCTCGGATCAGGGCCGCTCCCTTGCCCGATCGGGTGGGTGCTCCCAGGCCGCGTCGGGGCGCGGCCACGGCAGGGGGCTTGCATTTTTCCCCCGAAGGATTAACGCTCGACGAAGCTTGACGACACCGATGGAAAGCGATCCGATCGTCGAAGAGCCCGGCTCCAGGGGCCCGGAGGATGCCAGCGGGGGCTTGGCTCGGATGAAGAACCTCGGGCCGGTCTCGGCGGCCCGTCTCAGGTCGGTTGGCATCACGAACCCGGAGGACCTGAGACAGGTCGGCTCGGTCGAGGCCTACCTCCGGCTGAAGCGGGCCTACCCCTTCGAGACCTCCCTCATCACCCTCTACGCCCTGGAGGGGGCCTTGACCGACACGCACTGGTATGCCCTTCCCGAGCGGACCAAGGCCGAGCTGCGAGCCCGGGCTGCACGACGGCGCTAGAGGGCTGGTGGAGGATGCCCCTGCCGTCGCATCCCCTGAGGATGAGATCGGGCGCGACCTCGAGGGAGCCTCGTACCGGCGGCGATCGCCGGCCTGACCGGGAGGCGCCCGAGTCAGCGGGTGGGCCGCCATCGGCTCGGCAGCCGCATCACCGGCCGATCGCTACCGGGCTGGGGGCAGGGCGCCGTCGAGCGACCCACCCAGGCCGCGTCGGTCGAGGGCGGGGGTGACGAGGCGGGCCCCCTGGGGAGGGCCGTGCTGCGGCGGGGGACGCCGACGGCCTCGATCCGCCCGTCAGCCCCCGCCGCTCCCGGTATCCCGCGCCGCAAGTGCGGAGCTCGGGGCTACGAGCCAGCCTTGGCGAGCTGCTGCTCGGTCAGGCCGGGCGCCGGCACGAACTGCCCGTTCCTCACGATGGCGATGGTGTTGGCGGATTGGGGCATGCCGTAGTGGCGAGTGGGGGTGAAGGTGTAGTGGCCGTTGGCGGTGTCCAGGCTGATGCTGTCCAGACCCTGCCGGATCGCCTCCCGAGTCGCCCCCTTGCGCTTGATGGCGTCGATCAGGAAGGACATCGCGGTGATGGCGTCCCAGGAGAACTGCGAGGGGTAGGTGCCGTACTTGGCCTGGAAGGGCTTGGCGATGCCATCGATGATCTTCTTGAAGCGGTTCGACGCCGGCAGGTAGGGCCCGATGTCGGCCATCACGACCTGGAGGTAGACGCCCTCGGCGGCCGGACCGGCCGGCTGCACGTACAGCGGTGTCGCCTCGGCGCCGGTCATCATCAACGGGATGCCGGTGTTGGCGGCCGCCCACTGCTTGGTGATGACCACCGGCGGCGCGCCGGTCGCCCAGACCAACGTGAAGTCCGGCTTGGCGGCCACCACCCTTGTGATCTCCGGGGTGAAGTTGGTGGCGCTGGTCTGGAAGGACTCGTCGTCGACCAAGGTGATGCCGTAGCGATCCATCAAGCTCTTGGTCTCGTCGTGGCCGGCGACCGCGTACGCGTTGGCGCTGTCATACATCATCGCCAGCCGCGTCTTGCCCTCCTGCTGGAGGTACCCCAGGATGTCTCGAGCCACCTGGCTGGAGAGGTTGGCGGTCTGCCACATGTAAGGGGTGACCGGGTTGGTCTGCTGGTCGGCGGCCCCCAAGGCGATCGTGGGGAGCTTCTTCTGGTTGACCAGGGGCTTGATGGCCAGGTCGGCGGTCGACTGGGGCGGTCCCAGCAGGGCTACCACGCCGTCGCTGTCCAGGCGATTCAGCTGGACCACGGTCTGATTGGGGTCGGAGCCGTCGTTGACGATGTCGAGCTCGAGCTTGCGCCCGTTGATCCCGCCCTGGGCGTTGACCCGGTCGACCATCAGCTGGGCCCCTTGCTCGTCCCCGGTGCCGAGCGGGGCGTAGTTCCCGGTCAGCGAGGTCAGCAACCCGATCTTGATCGGCCCTGCGTTCGACTGGCCCGTGGTCGCGCTGTTGCCGCCGGCGCAGGCGGCGAGCAGCAAGGCCACCGCCACGAGTCCTAGCTTCCCCCTCATGCGCTCCTCCTCTTCATGCATCTACCTGCCCTCGGGCATGGGCACTCCCCCTCTCCCCACGCATCTCGTACTGCACGGCAGTCTAGCGATCCGAGTGGGGTCGGGCAAGCGACCGAGCTGGGCTCTCCCTCGGCCCGGCGGGCTGGGGCGCGGCCGAGGAGGGGGAGGCGGGCGCGGTGGAACAATTGGCATATGGCCAGGATCGTGATCGTGGGCGGAGGGGTCATCGGCTGCGCCGTGGCGGAGCGGCTGAGCCGTGACCGGCGCCACCAGGTGCTCCTCCTCGAGCGGGACACCCTGGGGGCTCACGCCTCGGGCGCAGCGGCCGGCCTCCTGGCGCCGTACAGCGAGAGCGGCTCGGTCGAGTTCGAGCTCGCCAGCCGGAGCTTGGCCGCCTTCCCCGAGCTGGTTGAGCGGATCGAGCGCTCAGGCATCTCGGTGGAGTACCGAACCCAGGAGACGATCACGCCCGCGCTCACCGCAGAGGAGGAGCAACGTCTCCAGCGGGGCCCGGGCCGCTGGCTTGAAGCGGAGGCGGCGCTGGCCGAGGAGCCCGCGCTGAGCCCCGCCGTCCGGGGTGCGTCGCTGGTCACCGAGGCGCAGATCACGCCCATCCGCCTGGTCCGAGCGCTGGCCTGGACGGCCGTCGCCCAGGGGGCGGAGATCCGTGAGGGGACGCCGGTGGGCTCGATGACGGCACGTGCCGGATGCGTGCAGGCGGTTCAGACCAGCGAGGGGCAGGTGAGAGCGGACCTGGTCGTCCTCGCCGCCGGCCCCTGGAGCCCCTCCCTGGCCTCCCCCCTCGGGGTTGCCCTGGATGTGCGCCCGGTCCGAGGTCAGCTCGTGACTCTCCGGCCCTCCGGCCCGGTGCTGCGACGGATGCTGACCTGGAGGGGCTCCTACCTAGTCCCCAAGCCGGACGGCACGGTGGTGGCGGGGAGCACCGAGGAGGAGGTGGGGTTCGACCCCCGGCCCACGGTGGAGGGGGTCGCCGGCCTCCTCCAGTTCGCGGCCCGTGCCGTGCCCGCTCTGGGGGCGGCCGGGGTCGAGCGGGTCTGGGCCGCCCTGCGGCCGGCGACCCCGGACCTGCGGCCGGTGATCGGTCCCGCGCCCGACCTGCCCAACCTCCTCCTGGCCACCGGCCACAACCGCAACGGGGTCCTGTTGGCGCCGATCACCGCCGAACTGATCTCAGAGCGCCTACCATGACCCGATGGTGGATGTGAGGGCGAGACCGGCCGGCCCGGGCTGGGAGTGCACGGTGGAGGTCGAGGAGGGGACGACGAGGAGCCGGCACACGGTCAGGGTCGAGCCGGGTGACCTGCGACGCTGGGGCCGCCCCGGGGAGACGGCCGAGCAGCTGGTGAGACGGGCCTTCGAATTCCTGCTCGCGCGGGAGCCCGTCGGCCAGATCCTGCGCAGCTTCGCTGTGGCCGACATCGAGCGCTATTTCCCCGAGTTCGACCAGGAGATCAGACGCCTATGAAGTGCCCGGTTCCCTGCTTTGAGTGCCACACCTTCACGATGGAGCTGGACCTGACCAAGGATCACCAGCACATCGCCTGCGAGCGGTGTGAACGCGTGTGGTGCGCGGTGTGCCTGGGACGTGTCGAGATCAAGATCTCTGAGGAGTGGCTCAAGCGCCAGCGGGTGGCGCACCTGAACTGAGGTCGGTCCGCCGATGGCCGGCGGTGAGGCCACGTCGAGCGTGGGGGCGGTCGATCGCGCGCCCGGCTCCCCCCGCTCGCCCCTGGCCCTGGCCTCCAGATGATCGATGTCGGATGCCCGGTGGTCGTGGGCGACCAGCGAGCGCTCATCCGAGATCCCGGTGAGCCAGTTGGTCCCCGGCGGTGAGGGCGAGCAGGCGCTGGGCGACCCGGACGGAGAGCCCAGCGCCTGCTCGCCCTGCGCTGCGAGCCCGAGCGGGCCGTAGCCCGGCGGTTGGTCGTGCCGATCCGGCCAGAGCAGAGCCCAGGGCGCGGACGGAGGCCTCGAAGTCGAGGCCGGCGTACCCCTTGTCGACCATGATGAGCGGGCCCGGACGCGACCGCGAGCTCTCCGGCCGCCCATGGTCGCCGAGCTTGGGGGCGGCCAAGGCCACCACCGCGTCGTCGGCGCTCGGGGTGGAGGCCGAGCAGGGCCTGGGCCACGACCGGGCAGGCCGGCTCGGCGTCGGTGGTGAGGTACCGTGCCGTGATGGAGGTGTCGAGGTCACGTCCCACCCCTCACGTTGGGGCGCCCTCGCCTCGCTGATCACGGCCCGCCTCCTCGTCGGAGCCGATTCGGCACCGATCATCTCCTAGGGGTGGGGGACGTGCGCTGCGTGCGGGGCCGAGCGGTGCTGGGGCTCGATCGGGCGGCGGTGCTGGAGCTGATCGAGCCCTATCGCCAGGTGGTGATCGACGTGGGCACCGGCGATGGCCTGTTCGCCTACGCGCACGCGGCGGCCCATCCGGAACGGTTCGTGGTTGGGCTGGACGCGACCCCTGAGAACCTCCGCCGACGCTCCCAGCGGGCCGCCAGGAGACCGGGGCGAGGGGGGCTCGCCAACCTCCTGTTCGTCTGGGCGTCCGTCCGCTGGCCGCCCTCGGAGCTGGACGGGATCGGGGACGAGCTCTTCGTCATCCTGCCGTGGGGCGATCTCCTCACCGGGCTCCTCGAGGCGGAGCCCGAGGTGCTGGACGGCCTCGTCCGCATGGCCCGCGATGGCGCCGTGCTGACGATGGTCTGCAACGCCCAGGTGTGGGAGGAGCCGGTGCCCAAGGAGCTCAGGGGCTTCACCCCCCTGACCGTCGAGCGGGTCCACGACGAGCTCGCCGGCCGCTACGCTCGGCACGGGTTGAGCCTGATCTCGGCCTCGCTCCTCTCCAAGGAGGAGATCGCGGCCCTGAGGAGCACGTGGGCTCGTCGCCTTGCTCACGGTCGGGTGCCCAGGTTCGTCCAGGCCCGCTGGCGCGTGGGGCGCCCCGCCTCGGCCCACTCCGCGGGAGCGGACCCATGACCTCGGGGCTGGAGGAGGCGACGGTCACCTTCTCCTGCCGGGGGCACCCGGCCATCCGGGGCACGCACGCCAAGACCCTGGAGCTGACTCGAGAGCGGGAGATCTCCGCCCGGGCCACCTGCGTGGTGGGCGTGGGGGCGGAGGTGGAGCCGGAGGACCTGGCTGGCTTCGTGGGGCCCCTCTCGATCACCTTGCGGGCCGGGCCGCATCAAGAGACGCTGTGGGCCAGGGCGGAGCCGACCTTCCGGCTCAGCCGGAGCATCGTGGTCAGACGGAGTCGCCATCGTTCCCCGGACACGTTCGCGGTCGAGGCCGACCGTGGCGCGGCCGACCTCGACCGGGAGCTGGTCGCGTCGCTCCGGCACCCGGACGCCCGCCTGGTCGTCACCGTCCGTGGCCGCCGATCCGTGGCCGCGGCGCGCGGGGCGCGCCTGACCGTGATCGTCGGGGGACTCGAGGGGCCCCCTTCCCCCCTGCTCGCCCTCTTGGGCTCCGTGGACCTGATCCTCGCCGAGAGGGCGGTGGCGCGGACGTTGCGCGACCTGGCCCGATCGCCGGTGGCGACCGACGGCCGCGAGGGCCTCGAGCGCGCCCTGCGCGCCCTCGAGGCCGGCCAGCGGGTGGCGGTGGTGACCTCGGGCCTGGTCCCGGGGCTGCAGGTCGCCTCCCGGCTGGCGGCGGCTGCCGTGGCCGCGGCCGTGCCGCTGGACTTCGTGGGGGTCCCGGACGAGATCCGTGCCCTTCTGGTCTCGGGGCTGGCAGGCGAGCATCCGGTCACGATCGGCCGACTCGCCGGGGGCGCAGGCCACCTCCCGTCCCGCCCCGGGGTGTGGTGGGTGTCGGGCCGGGCGCTGGGAGGCCTGCTGGCCGAGGGCGGTCGGGCCCAGGTGTGTGTGGTCCTCGATCCGCGGCGTCCGCTCGAGACCGCCGTCCGTGGCGAGGCGGGGAGCGTGCGGCGGAGGCTCCAGGGGCTTCCCTCCCCCTCTGGGAACGTCCTCCTGGTCGTCGCCCCCTCGGCCGCTCCCGAGGGCTGGCCATGGGAGGTGGAGACGCTGCTCGCCGGGCTGCTCCGCCGGGGCCTCCCGGCGCGGCTCCTGGCCCAGGCCCTGGCCGACCTGCCCGGCGTCGACCGCCGCCGTGCCTACACGGCCCTGGTGGGGCTCCGGCATGGGCTCGAGGGAGGGGCCGATGAGGGCGTGGGGCGGCCGGGGAGGGGAGAAGGGTAGCGGCTACGAGCCCGAGCCGAAGACCAGCATCACCTGCCCCTGGGGGAGGTGATGGGTCTGGGCGGCGTTGGCGGTCGCCAGCACCTCCCACGGGTAGGCGTAGTTCTGGCCTTGCATGAAGCCGGCGTCGTTCGTGTAGAGCACGCCCTTGGTGGCGTCGTAGCCGATGACCACGATCACGTGGTAGACGTTGGCATGCCCGTAGTAGGGCGCGATGGGGGCCCCGCCCGCCAGCCCGTGGGTCATCACGGGGACGATCACGGGACGTCCCTCGGCCAGGTTGCGCTCGATGGCGCTCAGGTCGAGCGGGACCACGCTCGGCTGGAGCCCGAACATGCGCTGGCCTACCTGGGCCACGTCCGCCACCGGCAGATCCAGGATGCCAGGGAACATCTGCCGCTCAACCTTGACGATCGCGGCCATGTCCGCGTCCGCCTCCGCGGGGGGGATGGTGGCGCGCCGGTCCCCGCGGAAGTAGTCGCTGACCATGAGCAGGGCCGCGGCCTCGCAGTACTCCTGGTGGGGGTCGTTGGCGCCCCACTGGTCGTAGGGGGACTGCGAGCTGTAGGGGACCTTGATGACAACCGAGGCGGGCAGCGGGGTGGGGGAGGGGGTCGGGGTGGCGGCAGGGAGCGGTGAGGAGGTGGGGGCGGCGATCACCACCGCCGTCCTCGGCGCCGGCTGCGGTCGCAGCTCCTGCTGATGGCGCCAGTACCGGTACCCGAGACCGGCCGCGCCCACCACGGCCACCAGGAGCGTCGCCCCGAGGACAGCGAGCAGGGGTCTGCGGCCGGGCATCTGGCATACGATACCTCGCGATGTGACCGACCAGGCAACCCGGCTGGGCTCACGGGCGGTGCTCAACACCACCCTGGTGCTGATCGCCCGCGTCATCTCGCGCCTGGTCGCGCTGGTGATGGTGGTGGTGCTCGCCAACCACCTGGGGGCGAACGCCTACGGTCGCTACACGACCTTGGTCGCCTACAGCGCTCTGGTGAGCGTGGTCGCCGACCTCGGCCTGAGCCCCCTCTACACCCGGGAGGCGGCCCGTGACCCCGCTCACCTCCCCCTCTACCTGAGCACGCTCCTGGGGGGCAAGGCGGCGCTCGGCACGGCCGCCTGCGCCATCTTCGCCGCGGCGCTGCTCCTGGTCGGCCTCGGAGCCCTGGTCCTTCCCGGGGCGGCGCTGCTCCTGGCCACCACCTACGCCACCCTCCTGCGCAACACCTTCTACGCGGTCGGCCGCCTGGAGTTCGAGGGAGTGGCGATCCTGTGCGAGACCGCGATCCAGGCCGGCTTGATCCTCTACGGGGCCCGCCGAGGGGCGGGCGTGGCCTTCTTCGTCTGGGCCTACGCCGCCTCCTACACCTTCACCTGCCTCTACGTGCCCCTGACCGTCGCCGTCTTCCGCCTGGCCCGCCTCCGACCCGCCCTGGACCTCCGTCTCCTCCGGGCCTGGCTCCGGCTCGCCTTCCCGTTCGCCCTGGCTGCCTTGCTGACCAACCTCTACTTCAAGGCCGACGTGCCCATCCTCCAACATTTCCGCCCGTACCAGGAGGTGGGCTGGTACCAGTTCGCCTACAAGCCGTTCGAGGCGCTCCAGTTCGTCCCCCTGGCCATCCAGGCCGTGGTCTACCCCCTGCTGGCCGTCCACTTCCGGGAGCGGAGCCCGGAGCTGGGGGTCGCCTACGCTCGCTCCTTCAAGGTCCTGGTCGTGCTGGGTTGGCCGCTGACGGTTGGCACCTTCGTGCTCACGCACCCCATCGGCCGGCTGTTCCGGCTCTTCCCGCAGTCGGAGCCGTCCCTGCGCATCTTGGCTTGGGGGATCGTCTTCCTGTTCGCGAACTCGGCCTTCACCGCCATGCTCTCGGCCATGGACCGCCAGGACCTGTTCGCCTGGGCCACCGCCATCGCCGTGATCGTCAACCTGGGGCTGAACCTGATCCTGATCCCCCATTACGGCTACCTGGCCGCGAGCGCGGTCACGGTCGTGACCGAGGCCGCCTTCTCCATCGCCGCCTGGCGGTTCGTGGCCAGCTGCGAGCGGCTGCCGTGGTTGCGGGTGAGCTGGCGCACGCTGATCGCGGGGGGCTTGATGGGGGCGGTGCTGCTGCCGCTGGCTGGCCGCTCGCTGGTGGTGGCCGTGCCGGTGGGGGTCGCGGCCTACGGCCTTGCCCTCTGGGCCCTCCGGGCCGTCGATCGGGATGAGCTGGACCTCCTGGTGCGTGGCCTGCGCCCGCGACCGGCTGGATGAGCGCCCGCCCGGGAGTGGCCTGTCGCGCCGGGGCGTCGGCCCCCGTTGGCTGCGTCCCCTATGCCCGCCGTGCCCGGCGGCCCGTACCCTTGGGGGTGGTGGGCTGTGGCTTCTGTGACCCTGTTCGTGGTGGTCGGGCCGGTCGCCGCCGTGGCTGGTGGCGGCCTTGGTAAGCGCCGACGACCGGATCTGGCTGGAGGCCTTCGGGGCGATCGCGGACGGCGTGCGCCGGGCCGTCGCCCCCCTGATGGGGACGGAGGAGGGGCGACAAGAGCTGGGCGTCGGCGCCGGGGGGGACCGCACGGTCAGGCTCGACCGGCTGGCCGAGGAGGCGGCGATGGCCGAGCTGGAGCGGCTGGCCGACTGCGGTCAGCGCTTCTCGGTCCTCTCTGAGGAGGTCGGGGCGGTCGACTTCGGCGCCGACTACCCCCGCGTCCTGCTCGACCCGGTGGACGGCAGCCTCAACGCCAAGCAGGGGGTGATGGTGGCGGCGGTCTCCTGCGGCCTGGCCGATGGCCCCCGCCTGTCCGACCTCCGGCTGGGGTTCGTGGCCGACCTGGCCACCGGCGAGCGCTGGCACGCCCGGCGCGGCGGGGGCGCGTTCCGCAACGGACGGCCGCTCCGTCCGCTGCCGCCGATCCGGGCCGGACAGGTCCAGGTCCTGGGGCTCGAGTCGTCGCCGCGCCGGATCGCTCAGGTCCTGCCCCTGGTCGAGCGGTGCGGCAAGGTGCGCATGCTGGGGTCGATCGCGCTGGCCCTGGCCCACACCGCGGCTGGGGGGATCGAGGTCCTGTGCGGGCCACGGGCGGGTCGGCTCTTCGACGCCGCTGCCGGGGCGCTCATGGTCAGCGAGGTGGGGGGGATCGTGACCAGCTTGGATGGCTCCCCGGTCGACGACCTGGGGATCGGGCTGGAGAGCCGGAGCACCCTCCTCGGCTCGGCCCATCCGGAGCTGCATGCCCTGGCTCTCCAGATCCTGCGCCGCGACCCGTGAGCCGGGCTCGGCCCCCAGCCGGCTCGACGCCGCGCTCGCGCTCGATGGCGTGGCGGCCGGCGCGGTACGCTCGGACTGAGGCCGGGTCGCCTTCGTCCCACCCGCTCGGCGCCGCGAGCGCTCGGGACCGTTGGCGGATCGTTCGTGGCGGTATGTCAACCGGATAATCTGCGACTCGCACTGCCCTCCGAAATGGACCCGTCTGCGTGAGCCATCTCCTCGTTCGCCTCGAGCTTGATCCGACCGCTGGGAGCGGGCGTCGCTGGTCGAACCGGCCGGGGGTGGCCGCCTGGCCGAGCTGGCGCCCGCGGTGGCGCGGGGGCGTGGCCAGGGCCCTGGCCTCGCCGGGCCGGCGGCGGGAGGGGAGCGAGCGGTGACCCCATGTCGTGGACGGGTGAGCCCTGGGAACGGTGAGTCGCCATTGAGCAGCTGCATGAGAGACGCGCGTTGCCGGGTGGTGATCGAGCGGGTCGAGCCGGAGATCGACGCCGGTCGCTTCCCCATCAAGCGGGTGGTGGGTGAGCGGGTGGTGGTCGAGGCCGACGTCTTCGCTGACGGCCACGACGAGCTGGCCTGCGTGCTCTGCTACCGCGAGGCCGAGGCCGCGGAGTGGCGCGAGGTCCCCATGAGCCCGCTCGTCAACGATCGTTGGAGGGGCGAGTTCCGGGTCGAGCGACTGGGGCGCTATCGGTACACCATCGAGGCCTGGGTCGACCGCTTCCACACCTGGGCGCGTGACCTGCTGCGCCGCGTCGAGGCCGGCCAGGAGGTGTCGGTCGACCTCCAGATCGGCGCGGCCCTGGTCGCGGAGGCGGCGGAGCGCGCCTCCGGCGCGGATGCCCAGACGCTACGACGCGCGGCGGAGGAGCTGGCGGGGGGCGGGGGGATGGCGATCGCGCTCTCGGCGGAGCTGATGGCGCTGATGCGACGCTATCCCGACCGTCGCTTCGCCACGCGCTACGATCGCGAGCTCGAGGTGGTCGTGAATCGCGAGCGCGCGAGGTTCAGCACCTGGTACGAGATGTTCCCCCGCTCGGCCTCTCCCGAGCCAGGTCGTCACGGCACCTTCGCCGATGTCGAGGCTCGCCTCCCCTACCTCGCCGAGATGGGCTTCGACGTCCTCTACCTGCCGCCCATCCATCCCATCGGCCGCAGCTTCCGCAAGGGGCCGAACAATCGCCCTCAGGCGGCGGCAGGGGA
This sequence comes from Candidatus Dormiibacterota bacterium, assembly GCA_035294145.1. GTDB lineage: Bacteria > Chloroflexota > Dormibacteria > Dormibacterales > Dormibacteraceae > CADDZO01. The sequence goes on from DATGLL010000104.1 coordinate 14,440, forward strand.
CCCCGGGAGCCCCTGGGCGATCGGGGGGCCGGAAGGTGGGCATCGGGACGTGCATCCCGAGCTCGGGACCCTTGAGGACTTCCGGCGCCTGGTCCGGGCCGCCCGGCGCCATGGCCTGGAGGTCGCCATGGACCTGGCCTTTCAGGCCTCGCCCGACCATCCCTATGTCCGAGAGCACCCGGAGTGGTTCCGGACCCGTCCCGACGGGAGCATCCAGTACGCCGAGAACCCGCCCAAGAGGTATCAGGACATCTACCCCTTCGACTTCGAGTGCGCCGGCTGGCGGGAGCTCTGGCGGGAGCTGTACGGGGTGGTCGAGTTCTGGATGGAGCAAGGGGTGCGGATCTTCCGGGTCGACAACCCCCACACCAAGCCTTTCGCCTTCTGGGAGTGGCTGATCTGCCAGGCGCGGCAGCGGGACCCGGAGGTGATCTTCCTCTCCGAGGCGTTCACCAGGCCCAAGGTGATGTACCGGCTGGCCAAGCTGGGGTTCGATCAGTCCTACACCTACTTCGCCTGGCGTAACGCGGCCTGGGAGCTCCGCGACTACTTCACCGAGCTGACCCGGACCGAGGTTCGGGAGTACTTCCGGCCCAACCTGTGGCCGAACACGCCCGACATCCTGACCGAGTTCCTGCAGCAGGGGGGCAGGCCCGCGAGCGCGATCCGGCTGGTGCTGGCGGCGACGCTGGGGGCCAGCTACGGGATCTACGGGCCCGCCTTCGAGCTGGTCGACGTGCGTCCCCTGGAGCCGGGTCGAGAGGAGTACCTCGACTCCGAGAAGTATCAGCTCCGCCATTGGGACCTCGAGCGTGCCGAGAGCCTGCGTCCCCTGATCGCCCGCGTCAACCGCATCCGACGCGAGCACCCCGCCCTCCAGCAGGACCGGACGCTGCGCTTCTTGCGCACGGACAACGAGCAGCTGCTGGCGTACGCGAAGACGGGCGAGGACGGCTCGGACGTGATCGTCACGGTGGTGAACTTGGACTGGAGGTGGAGGCAGTCGGGATGGGTCGAGGTCCCGGTCGTCCAAGAGCTCGGTGAGCCCACCTACGAGGTGCACGACCTGCTGAGCGGGGCCTCGTACACCTGGCGCGCCGACGGTTGGAACTACGTGGAGCTGGACCCCGCCTCCGCGCCGGCGCACGTGCTCCAGGTGTGCCGGCGGCTGGCTGAGGAGGCCCCTGAGATCCGTTGAGCGGGAGGTCGACCTTGGACCCCGACGACCCGGTTGCGACCTGGTACAAGGACGCCATCTTCTACGAGCTGCACGTCCGTGCCTTCAGGGACTCGAACGGGGACGGCGTGGGCGACTTCCCCGGGCTGATCGAGAAGCTGGACTACATCGCCCGCCTGGGGGTGACCGCGATCTGGCTGCTCCCCTTCTACCCCTCCCCCCTCCGAGACGATGGCTACGACATCTCCGACTATCGAGGGGTGCACCCCGCCTACGGGACCCTGGCCGACGTGCGCCGCCTGGTCAGGGAGGCCCATCGGCGCGACATCCGGGTGTTGATCGAGCTGGTGTGCAACCACACCTCGGACCAGCACCCGTGGTTCCAGCGGGCTCGGCGGGCTCGGCGTGGCAGCGTCTACCGGAGCTTCTACGTCTGGAGCGACACCCCGGACCGCTACGCCCGGGCCAGGATCATCTTCAAGGACTCGGAGACCTCGAACTGGGCCTGGGACCCGGTCGCCCAGCAGTACTACTGGCACCGCTTCTACTCGCACCAGCCCGACCTGAACTACGACAACCCCAGGGTCCGCAAGGAGATCCTGAAGATCGTCGACCACTGGCTGTCGCTCGGGGTCGATGGGATGCGGCTCGACGCTATCCCGTACCTGTACGAGCGGGAGGGGACGAATTGCGAGAACCTGCCCGAGTCGCATCGCTTCCTCAAGGAGCTGCGGGCCCACATCGACGCCCGCTTCCCGAACCGGATGCTCCTGGCCGAGGCCAACCAGTGGCCTGAGGACGCGGTCGCCTACTTCGGGGAGGGGGAGGGCGACGAGTGCCACATGGCCTTCCACTTCCCGGTCATGCCCCGGCTCTTCATGGCCCTGCGCATGGAGGATCGGTTCCCGATCATCGACATCCTGGCCCAGACCCCGCCCATCCCGCCCCGGGCGCAGTGGGCGCTGTTCCTGCGCAACCACGACGAGCTCACCCTGGAGATGGTCACCGACGAGGAGCGGGACTACATGTACTGGGCCTACACCCAGGACCCCGAGGCCCGCCTCAACCTGGGCATCCGTCGACGGCTGGCGCCGTTGCTGGGCAACAACCGGCGTCGCATCGAGCTGATGTACGCCCTGCTCTTCTCGCTGCCGGGCACGCCGTTCATCTACTACGGCGACGAGATCGGGATGGGGGACAACATCTACCTGGGCGACCGCAACGGCGTGCGCACCCCCATGCAGTGGAGCAGCGACCGCAACGCCGGTTTCTCCAGCGCCAACCGGCAGCGCCTCTACCTCCCCGTGATCACCGACCCTGAGTATCACCACGAGGGCGTGAACGTGGAGGCCCAGGAGGCCAACCCCCAGTCGCTCCTCCACTGGGTGCGCCGGCTGATCGCGCTGCGCAAGCGCTACACGGCCTTCGGGCGGGGCTCGATCGAGTTCCTCCACCCCGAGAACCGCCGCATCCTGGCCTTCGTCCGCCAACGGGGCGAGGAGCGGATCCTGGTCGTCGCCAACCTGAGCCGCTTCGTCCAGCACGCCCAGCTCGACCTCGCTCCTTATCGGGGCCTGGTCCCGGTCGAGGCCTTCAGCCGGGCCGAGTTCCCCCCCATCGGCGACCAGCCCTACCAGGTGATGCTGGGACCGCACACCTTCTACTGGTTCGCGCTCGAGCCTCAGCGCATCGACCTGGGCACGCTGACCTACGTGCCCGAGCTCTCCCTCAGCCCGGCGGAGCTGGAGCGAGCCCTGCCCTCCTACCTGCGCGCCCAGCGATGGTTCGGGGGCCGCAGCCGGCACGTCACCGAGGCCCGCGTCGTCGACTCGGTGCCGCTAGCCGAGGCGGTGGTCCAGATGGTCGAGGCCCGCTACCGCGAGGGCGATCCGGAGACCTACGTCCTCCCCCTGACCCGAAACCCGGAGGGGCGGATCGTCGACGCGCTGGGCGAGGCGACCTTCAACCACCACCTCCTGGATGCGATCGTCCGCCGCCGTCGCTTTCGCGGCCGGTCCGGCGACCTCATCGCCCTGCCCATGCCCCACCTGGGTCGCCTCACCAGCGGGGACGAGGACCTGATGCCGCGCCTGGCCACGGTCGAGCAGACCAACAACTCGGTCATCTTCGGGGAGCGCCTGATCCTGAAGCTGTTCCGCCGGATCGAGGAAGGCGTCCATCCGGACCTTGAGCTCACGCGCTTCCTGACCGAGGTCCGCTTCCCGAACATCGCCCCGGTGGCGGGGGCGCTGGTCTACCGCCGTCATCACGGTCACAGCGCCGTCGTGGCCATGCTCCAGGCGTACGTCCCCAACCAGGGGGACGCCTGGGGGCATGCTCTGACCGAGCTCACCGCCGAGGGTGACGCGATCGAGCGCTACCTCCCCTACGCCTCGCTGCTGGGGCAGCGGACGGCCGAGCTGCACCTGGCCCTGGCCTCGCGCCCCGACGACCCGGCCTTCGCCCCCGAGCCCACGCTCACGCTCGACGCTCGCTCCATCTACCAGTCCATCCGTTCGGTGGCCAACCAGGTCATGCCCAGCCTCCGCCGGCACCTCGAGTGCCTAGACGATGAGGCACGGGAGGACGCCCGGGAGGTGCTCGCCCTGGAGGGAGCCCTCAACGAGCGGTTGCGCCGGGTCATCGAGCGGCCGCTGAGCGCGCGCCGGATCCGCTGCCACGGCGACTACCACCTGGGCCAGGTGCTCTTCACCGGGGCCGACTTCGTGATCATCGACTTCGAGGGGGAGCCGGCACGTCCCATGCGTGAGCGCCGCCTCAAGCGCTGGGCGTTCAAGGACGTCGCCGGGATGCTGCGCTCCTACGCCTACCTGGGCCGGGCGGCCCAGGTGCCCGGCGCCTCGCGGTGGGTGAAGGCGGTCGGCCAGGCCTTCCTGGAGGCGTACCTGTCCACCGCGGCCGGGGCCCCCTTCCTTCCCCAGAGCGAGGAGGAGCGCGAGCTCCTGCTGGAGACCATGCTGATCGAGAAGGCGCTGTACGAGGTCCGCTACGAGCTCGACCACCGCCCCGAGTGGGTCTCGATCCCCCTGCGCGGCCTTCGTGAGCTCCTGGCCGGGGAGGTCGGGCCGTGAGGCCCTCCCGCCCCCGGGTCAGCCTGCTCTCGGACGATGACCTGTACCTCTTCAACGAGGGCAGCCACCTCCGCATCTTCGACAAGCTGGGGGCGCATCCCCTCCCGGGCGGGGTCGCCTTCGCGGTCTGGGCCCCCAACGCCGAGTACGTCTCCGTCATCGGAGACTTCAACGCCTGGGACCCCGCCGCACACCCGCTCGCCCCCCGGGCCAGCTCCGGCATCTGGGAGGGCTTCGTCCCCGACCTGGGGCCGGGCGCCCTCTACAAGTACCACCTGGTCGGGCGGGGCGGCCGCCACCGGGTGGACAAGGCCGACCCCGTGGCCTTCTTCGCCGAGACGCCCCCGCGCACCGCCTCCGTGGTCTGGGACCTGAGCTATGAGTGGGGGGACGAGGGCTGGATGCGTTCGCGCTCGACCAGGAACGCCCCCACGGCCCCCTGGTCGATCTACGAGGTCCACCTCGGCTCCTGGATGCGCGTGCCCGAGGAGGGGAACCGCTGGCTCAGCTACCGGGAGATCGCGCCCCGGTTGGCGGACCACGTGGAGCGGGTCGGCTTCACCCACGTCGAGCTGCTGCCGGTGATGGAGCATCCCTTCTATGGCTCCTGGGGGTACCAGACCACCGGCTACTTCGCCCCCACCAGCCGCTACGGGAGGCCGCAGGACCTGATGTACCTGATCGACCACCTCCACCAGCGCGGGATCGGGGTGGTGCTGGACTGGGTGCCCTCGCACTTCCCCAGCGACGAGCACGGCCTGGGGTACTTCGATGGGACCCACCTCTACGAGCACGCCGACCCCCGCCGGGGGCGGCACCCGGACTGGGACAGCCTCATCTTCAACTACGGGCGCCACGAGGTGCGGAGCTTCCTGCTCTCCAGCGCTCTCTTCTGGCTGGAGCGCTACCACGCCGATGGGCTACGGGTGGACGCGGTGGCCTCGATGCTCTACCTGGACTACTCGCGGCGGGAGGGGGAGTGGATCCCGAACTGCTTCGGGGGGCGCGAGAACCTGGAGGCGATCGAGTTCCTGCGCCGGCTGAACGTGGAGGTCTACGGCCGCCACCCCGATGTGCAGACGGTGGCCGAGGAGTCGACCGCTTGGCCCATGGTCTCGCGCCCCGCCTACGTTGGTGGGCTCGGCTTCGGCATGAAGTGGGACATGGGCTGGATGCACGACACGCTCCAGTACTTCTCCCGCGATCCCGTGCACCGCCGGTACCACCACGACAACCTGACCTTCCGGGGCCTCTATGTGGCCACGGAGAACTTCGTGCTGCCCCTCTCGCACGACGAGGTCGTGCACGGCAAGGGCTCGCTCCTGGGCCGGATGCCGGGCGACGAGTGGCAGCGCTTCGCCAACCTGCGCCTGCTCCTGGGCTGGATGTTCGCCCAGCCGGGCAAGAAGCTGCTCTTCATGGGCGGCGAGTTCGGCCAGCGGCGGGAGTGGGACCACGAGGGTTCCCTGGACTGGCACCTCCTCGGCCATCCCCTGCATCGGGGGGTGCTGCGTTGGGTGAGCGACCTCAACCGCCTCTACCGCGCCGAGCCGGCCCTGCACCGGCTGGACTTCGACCCCGTCGCCGGCTTCTCGTGGGTGGACGCCAGCGACGCCGAGCAGTCGGTGGTCTCCTTCCTCCGCTCCGCCGGCGATCGCCGGGTCCTGGGGGTGTTCAACTTCACGCCCGTGCCCCGCTACGGCTACCGCGTCGGGGTCCCCGTCGGGGGCCGCTGGCGCGAGCTGCTGAACGGGGACGCCCGCGAGTACGGCGGCAGTGGGGTGGGCAACCTGGGGGGCGTGGTGGCGGAGCCCCGGCCCTGGCATGGTCGGCCCTTCTCGCTCCCCCTCACCCTGCCCCCGCTGGCGGCGGTGCTCTTCGCCCCCGAGGGAGGCGGGGAGGCGAGGTCGGGCCCAGGGGACGGCGCCGGCTGAGGGCAGGGCCGACCCGAGGTCTGCAGGCGCCGCCTAGCCTGGAGGAAAATCAGCCTTTCATCGACGATGGCACGACCGATCCACTTGGCGTTCGTCTGGCACCTGCACCAGCCCTACTACAAGGACGACCTCACCCACACCTACCTCCTGCCTTGGGTCCGGCTGCGCTCCACCAAGGACTATCACAAGATGGCCGCGCTCCTGGAGGCGTACCCAGGGGTGCGGCAGACCTTCAACCTCGTCCCCTCGCTCCTGGTCCAGATCGAGGACTACGGGCGCGAGGACGGGCGCTCCCACGACCTCTTCTGGGACCTCAGCCGTAAGCCGGCCGCCGAGCTGACCGCCGAGGAGCGGGCCTTCATCGTGCGCTGGATGCGGGAGGCGCCCCAGTTCCTGCGGGTCCAGGCCTCCCCCCGCTACCGGGACCTGGCCGGTCGCCCCGCCACCGATGCCTTCACCACCGACGAGATCCGCGACCTGCAGGTCTGGTACAACCTGGCCTGGTGCGACCCGTCCTGGGTCGACCGCGACCCCCGGCTCTCCGCCCTCAAGGCCCGGGACCGCGACTTCACGGAGGCGGACAAGGACGTCCTCTTCGCCGCCCAGCTGGAGATGGTGCGGCGCATCATCCCCGACTACGCTCGCCTGGCCCAGCGTGGCCAGGCCGAGCTCACCTTCTCGCCCTTCTATCACCCCATCCTCCCCCTCATCTGCGACGTGGAGTCGGCCCAGGAGGGGGCGCCGGGGATCGAGCTCCCCGAGCGGGGGTTCGCCCATCCCGAGGACGCCCTGCGTCAGATCGAGGACGGCCGGCGTGAGTTCGAGCGGTTGACCGGGGTCCGGCCCCGGGGCATGTGGCCCTCGGAGCTGGCGGTGAGCGAGCACGTCGCCGAGCTGGCGGTGCGGGCCGGGGTCGACTGGTTCCTCTCCGACGAGGAGGTGCTGGGCCGCTCGCTCAACGTGTACCTGGGGCGAGACGGGGAGGGTCGCCTTCACCAGCCCGAGCTGCTCTATCGACCCTGGCGCCTCGAGCGCGAGGGAGGGGCGGTGAGCGTGGTCTTCCGTGACAACCTGCTCAGCAACCGGATCGGCTTCGACTACCAGCGGATGCCGGCGCGGGAGGCGGTGGACGACTTCATGGGCCGCCTGCGTCGGATCAGGGAGCAGCAGGGCGAGGACCGCGACTTCCTGGTCGTGGTCGCCCTCGACGGGGAGAACCCCTGGGACTTCTATCCCCGCGAGGGGCACGACTTCCTGGAGACCCTGTACGAGACCTTGGAGCGGACGGACGAGGTGGTCTGCACCACCGTGAGCGACTTCCTCGACCAGCATCCAGAGCGGCAGTCGCTGCCCCGCCTGCACGCCGGGAGCTGGATCGGGGCCAGCTTCGACACCTGGATCGGGGATCCCGAGCATCGGGTGGCCTGGGAGCTGCTGGCCGAGGCCCGGGCCTGGCTGGAGGACTTCAGCAGCCACCATGCCCCCGGGCCCAGGCCCCCGGACGGGACCTGGCCGCACGAGGACGGGATCGACCTCGAGGCGGCCTGGCGGGAGATCCTGATCGCCGAGGGCTCGGACTGGTTTTGGTGGTTCAGCCGCCGGCACGACTCGGGGATGGACACGATCTGGGACAACCAGTTCCGTCTCCACCTCCGCAACGTCTACAAGCTCTGCGGCGCCAAGCCGCCGACCGCGCTCTTCGTCCCCATCCTGGATCCAAGAGCGGCCGAGGACCGATGGCCGCCGAGGGGGTTGCTCACGCCTCGGAGCATCGACGACCCGGCCTGGGAGCGCGCCGGCCGCTACGAGGCGGGGAGCTGGTTCGGCGTCCTGCACAAGCCGATGGAGATCGTCGGGCGCCTGCTCTACGGCTGCGACGAGGAGCATCTCCACCTTCGGATCGACAGCCCCTGCACGCCCGAGCAGCTCGCCGCCGAGGGCGTGGCCTTCTGGCTCTACCTCTCGGGCGGGGTCGGCGGCGAGGAGATCGGGGAGCCGTTCGCCACCCCGCTCCGGCCGGCTGCGCTGGCCGATCTCGGCTTCGAGCCGGGAGCGGTGGTGCGGGTCACGCCCGATGAGCTGACCGTGGCCCGGCTGAACGAGGCCCGGACCGGCGCCCTGCCGGTGGCGAGCGAGCCGTTGTCCACGCCGCTGTGGTTCTCGATCCCCTTCCGGCGGCTGGAGAAGGTCGGGGGGGAGCCGCTCCAGCTGGCCCTGGTCGTGACCCGCGACGGCCGTGACCTCGAGCACGTGCCCCCCGTGGGCTCGCTTGGGCTTCGGGTGCCACGGAGGGCTGGCCTGGCCTCCGAGGACGGCCGTCGTCTTCGAGTGTTGATCGCGACCGCCGAGGTGGCCCCGTTCGCGAAGGCGGGAGGCCTGGCCGACGTGACCGCGGCCCTGGCCAAGGAGCTGCGCCGCCGGGGTCACGACGTGCGCTTGCTGATGCCGCGGTATCGGCAGATCTCGGTCGAGCGACACGGGCTGGAGGTGGCGCTGCCCGAGCTGAGGATCGCGCTCGGCGAGCGGGTCCTGGGGTGCTCGGTCCTCGAGGGCCGCCTGCAGCAGGTCCCGGTCTACTTCGTGGACTGCCCCTCGCTCTACGACCGCGACGGCATGTACGGGTTCGCCGACGACGCCGCCCGCTTCATCTACCTGTCGCGGGCGACGATCGAGGTGCTACGGCCGCTCGGCTTCATGCCCGACGTCATCCACGTGCACGAGTGGCAGACGGCCCTCGTCCCCAACCTGCTGGACCGGCTCTACGCGCGTGACCCGGAGCTGTCCGGGGTGGCGACGGTGCTGACGATCCATAACCTGGCCTTCCAGGGGTCGTTCGGGCCCGACACCCTCCGGCTCGCCGAGCTGGAGGCTGGGGGGTTGATCAAGGTCGGGATCCCCCACCTGGACGAGGTCGTCAACTTCCTCGGTCGCGGGATCTACTTCGCCGACGCGGTCAACACGGTCAGCGAGCGCTACGCCGAGGAGATCCAGACCCCTGAGTACGGGGAGGGGCTGGACGAGCTGCTGCGCGCCAACGCCTACAAGCTCTACGGCATCGTCAACGGCATCGACACCGAGATCTTCGACCCGGCCACCGACCCCGCCATCCCCCATCACTACTCGGCCGACGACCCTGCCCCGAAGGCGCTGAACAAGGCGCAGCTGCGGGCCGAGCTGGGGCTGGCCGCCACCTCCGCCCCGCTGATCGCGTTCATCTCCCGCTTCTACGAGCAGAAGGGCCTGGACCTGATCCAGCAGGCGCTGCCGGCGCTGAGCGAGCTCGACCTCCAGCTCGCGGTGCTGGGCGCGGGCGATCGACGGTACGAGGACATGTTCCGGCACCTCGCGGCCCGTCAGCCGGGTCGGTTCGCGGTCTACATCGGGTTCGACGCCGGTCTGGCCCAGCGGCTCTACGCCGGCTCCGACATGCTGCTGATGCCCTCCCGCTTCGAGCCCTGCGGCCTGGGGCAGCTCATCGCCCTCCGTTACGGGACCATCCCCATCGTCCGTGCCACGGGCGGCCTAGCTGACACCATCGAGGACTTCGACCCGGTCGCCGACCGTGGCGTCGGCTTCACCTTCAAGGCCTTCGACGCCTGGCAGCTCTTCGGGGCGATCGTGCGAGCGGTGGAGACCTTCAAGCACGTCCAGGTCTGGGATCGGCTGGTGGGCCGCGCCATGCGGCGAGACGTCTCCTGGGGGCCGGCCGCGGCCCAGTACCTGGCCCTCTACCGAAGCGCCATGGCCAGCCGCCGTGGCCAGCGGAGCCGACGGGGCGCCGTCCCCTCCGGCCTCCCCGGACGGCCAGGGTCGTGATCGGGGCCGATCGAGCGACAACGAAGGGACCAGACTCCCGTCCGGCCCCTTCGAGAGCACTCTCCTCTTCCGGCTCGGCCGCCGCAACGGGTGCTGCACCCCAGAGCTCAGAGGGCTCACCCCTTCGCGTCCCGGCCAGTGGCTCGGGCGCCTACCTACGAGGTTCTGCCGTCACCTCGTCACGGCGGCCGCGAGGCTGTCCGGTGGTTCCGTCATAGGCACCTCCGTCACGAGAGCCGACGCGTTCCTCTCCTCATCTTCCTCCCCCGGTGATGGGCTGTCAATCTGTGGGTCGGGAAGGGAACCTGTCCTAGGTCGATCGGTGCGTGAGGGCATGCCTGAGGTCGCTCAGCCCATCGCGTTCAACCGGAGCGGTCGTCCCAGGTGCCGCAGCGCAGCGCTGGTCCCGTGGCTGCCGGTGGTCCCCGGGCCGCTCGCCGACCGGCTCGCCCGGCGGGAATCCCGTGAGCAGGTGGCCGAGGCGGTCGGGGATGCCGCCCCAGACCGCCTGCAGGCCTTGGTGCGCGAGACCTTCGGTGACCCGGAGGGGTGGCCTCGGTGGGGGTGCCGCGGCAGGACTGTGGCACGGCCGGCAAGGTCGAGAGCTGCCAGATCGGGGTCTCCCTGAGGTCCCCCTCGGGGCGCGTCCCGAGGGGATGCCCCTCCTGGTTGGGGCGTTCTTGGGGATGGTCGGACCGGAGCTGCCACCAGCGCTCATGGGGGAGGCGGCGACGGCGAGCCGGTCGGGCCCGACCTCGTCGAGGGGCCGTACCGCCTCGGCGCTGGCCTGATCGAAGATCGAGCGGACCGGGGTCTACGGTCTGGGCCGACCTGGGGGCCCGGGTGAGGAGGTTGCACCGGGGGGGCACCTGGCAGCGCTGCCAGCCGGCCCAAGGCAGGACCGCCGCACCGGCCCGTGCCGGAAGCTGGCCCCATCCTCGGTGGGGGGTGGGACCGGCGTCCAGCGGCGGGGGGAGAAGGCCTCCACCAGCCGGTCCAGCTCCTTGGCCATCTCAGAGACCAGAGGGGGCTGGTCCCCTCGATGCCCGGGCTCGGCGCCAGCCGCTCCACCCGGCGGGCGCTCATCGCGGCCCCGCCGGCCTGGGCGACCACCGGCACCGTCCTTGGCTCGTCGGCGCGGCTCCAAGAGCCGGGGAGGGCGAGCCCTGGCGCAGGCGCGGGATGGCCAGCTCCCCTGGCCCGGGGGGCCCACCCCCGGAGCCGGTCGGGGTGGACCTCGAGGTCTTCACGGACCGGGTGCTGGGGGTCCATCCTGGGCGTGGCCATCGGGTCGCTCCTCCTTCGTTGGGTTGGATGTCGAGGGACGACCCGGTGGCCGTCGTCGTCTCGACGGGCTGGCCCACCCGCCCCTCGTCCACCACGCCCGTGGACGCGGACGGGCCGACGGCGTTGCCGCGGGACCCTCTCGGCGCGTGCGCTCCTCGAGGTGTGGCCGCTCAGGCCCGAGGCACCCCACGAGGCGAGGGCGCGTGGTCGATGACGGCGGCCTCGCCGTACCCGACGACCGGCCCCGAAGGCGAGAGGGCCCGCGACGGGCGGAGGGGGTGCTGTCGGCGCCGGAGCCGGGGCGTCGGGATCCGCGGCCGCCTTCGCCCTTCAACCCCTCCCGCCGGGGCATGGCCTCTCGCCCGGGGAGGGCTGGTCGACGATCCGTCGCGGCCTCGAGCCGCTACCATGGAGGGCACGGGAGCTCGGCGGACCGGGCTGAGAGGGCGGCTGTATCGCCGCCGACCGTTGGAACCTGATCCGGGTAATGCCGGCGAAGGGACGTCGATGGCCCCGGCGGTGATGCTCATCTGGGCCCTCCAACCCGGTCGTTCATGGAGGGACCCATGGCAGCGATGACCTTCGAGGAGGCATTCCCCGGGAGCCGGAAGGTGTATGTCGAGGGCTCACGTCCTGATCTCAAGGTTCCCTTCCGCGAGATCGCCCTCAGCGACGGCACCTCGGTGCGCCTCTACGACACCAGCGGCCCCTGGACCGACGCCGCGGCGCGACCCGAGCCCGGCCATGGCCTGGCCCCGGTCCGTCGCCCCTGGACCATGGCTCGTGGTGACGTCGAGGCCCGCGACGGCGTCCTGCGGGCCAAGCCGGGGCGGGCCGTGACCCAGATGGCCTACGCGCGCCGGGGGGTGATCACCCCCGAGATGGAGTTCGTTGCCCTGCGCGAGGGCATGGACCCGGAGCTGGTCAGGGACGAGGTGGCCCGGGGCCGAGCGATCATCCCCGCCAACGTCAATCACCCCGAGCTGGAGCCGATGATCATCGGGCGTCGCTTCAAGGTCAAGGTCAACGCCAACATCGGCACCTCGGCCGTCGCCTCCTCGATCGAGGAGGAGGTCGAGAAGATGCGCTGGGCCACGCTCTGGGGAGCGGACACGGTGATGGACCTCTCCACCGGCAGGCGCATCCACGAGACCCGCGAGGCCATCCTTCGCAGCTCCCCGGTGCCGGTGGGGACGGTGCCGATCTATCAGGCGTTGGAGAAGGTGCGGGGACGGCCCGAGGCCTTGAGCTGGGAGGTCTACCGGGACACCCTGATCGAGCAGGCCGAGCAGGGCGTCGACTACTTCACCATCCACGCCGGGGTGCTGCTGCGCTACCTCCCGCTCACCGTCGAGCGGGTGACCGGCATCGTCTCCCGAGGAGGCTCGATCATCGCCGCCTGGTGCTTGGCCCACCATCAGGAGAACTTCCTCTACACGCATTTCGAGGAGATCTGCGAGATCCTGCGCGCCTACGACGTCTCGGTCTCGCTGGGCGATGGCCTCCGCCCTGGCTCCATCGCCGACGCCAACGACGAGGCCCAACTCGCCGAGCTGCGGACTCTGGGCGAGCTCACCGAGGTGGCCTGGCGCCACGACGTCCAGGTCATGATCGAGGGGCCGGGCCACGTGCCGCTGCACCGCATCCGGGAGAACGTGGAGCTGGAACGCGAGCTCTGCCACGACGCCCCCTTCTACACCTTGGGGCCGCTGACCACTGACGTCGCTCCCGGGTACGACCACATCACCTCGGCCATCGGGGCCGCGACCATCGGCTGGCTGGGCACCGCCATGCTCTGCTACGTCACCCCCAAGGAGCACCTGGGGCTGCCCGACCGGGAGGATGTCAAGGACGGTGTCATCGCCTACCGGATCGCCGCCCACGCCGCCGACCTGGCCAAGGACCATCCCCGGGCCAGGGAGTGGGACGACGCCCTCTCCCGGGCCCGGTTCGAGTTCCGATGGGAGGACCAGTTCAACCTCAGCCTCGATCCCCTCACCGCTCGCCGAATGCACGACGAGACGCTCCCGGCGGCGCCGGCCAAGCGCGCCCACTTCTGCTCCATGTGCGGCCCCAAGTACTGCAGCATGCGCATCACCCAGGAGGCCCGGAGCATGATCGAGGCCGGGATGGCGGAGCGCTCGGCCGAGTTCCTCCGTGGCGGGGCGGCCATCTACCGGCCGGAGCCGATGGCCCCGTAAGCGCCCCCTCGTCCCTGGACCCCGGTCGTGGTTGGCGTGCCTGCGGCGCATCCAGCGGGCCCCGATGGTCGTGACGGTCCGCTCTCGGGCGGTGCCAGGGGCCTTCGCCGCCCGGCCACGGCCACCGCGACCGAGGGTGCCCGCTCAGGGGGTAATAACAGCTGACGTGCCCACACACTCACCATTCACTCCCGTCAACTTGAAGCAGTGGGCGCGCGAGCAAGGCATCCACCCCGTGACCGCCTACCGCTGGTTCCAGTCGGGCAAGCTCCCCGTCCCGGCCCGGCGAGTCGGTCACCTGATCCCGGGGGACGCCCCGGCGTGACCGCTCGCGTGTCCGCTGCCGATCAACGCTCCGATCTGGACCGGCAAGTGGCGGGTGGTGCCGCTTGGGCGGCCCAGGAGGGGCTCGCCGTCGGGCGCCTTCTGACCGAGGTTGGCTCGGCCCTGAATGGAACGCGTCGGAGGTTCCCGGCCTTGCGGCGTGACCCGACCGTGACCCCGATCGTGGTCGAGCCTCGGGACCGCTTGGCGCGGTTCGGGGCCGAGGAGGTGGAGGCTGTCCTCGCCCCTCAGGGAGGGGGCAGGTGGGGGTCGATCCTTCCGAGGTCGACGAGGACCTGGTCCGAGACGTAAGCGAGCTCCTGAGCGGCCTCGGTGCCCGGCACGACGGCCGGCGTGCCGCCGCCCATCGGGCGGCCCCGGACGGCTGGACGCCGCAAGCGCTCCAGTTCGCCCTGGACCCGACCCCGGAGCAATGGCAGACCATCCGGCGGCAGTGGGGCGGCCGCCGCTCCGCCTCCAACTGGGCGGTCCGGACCCTCAAGGCCGATCTCGACGCCTATCGCGAGTCCGGCGCATCGAAAGCGCCGCCGTCGTGCTCCGGT
>DATGLL010000105.1:0-18391 GCA_035294145.1 Candidatus Dormiibacterota bacterium
GGGCACGAAGGTCTGCGAGCCGATGTCGTTGCCGAAGACCAGCGCGATCCGATCGTAGTGGTCGAGGAGGACGGCGATGCCCACCATGGCGTAGGCGTCGTACTCATCAGGCGGAACCAGGCGGTGGAAGTACCTGAACGAGCTCTTGTTGAACTCGGACTGGCCGGTCATGCAGAACATGGGCACGTGGCTCTGGTCGAGGATGGGCACGACGCTGGAGGCCTCGTCCGAGGTGCAGCCGATGACCATCATCAGGTTGGGCGTGCTGGCGATCATCTGCCGAGTCGCCGGAACGGCATCGGCTGGGTCACCTCGGGTGTCGAACTGCTTGCACTGGATGGGATGGCCGAGCACCCCGCCGGCGCTGTTGATGGCACGAGCCGCGGGCAGGCAGGCCGCGAAGTATGCGGGGCCGAGGGCCGCGTCCGGGCCCGTGAAGGGGGCCAGGATGCCGACCACCAGCGGCGAGTTGCTGGCCCTGCCCGAGCTACCGCCGCAAGCGCTTAGCAACAGGAGCAGGCCAGCCAGGAGCAAGGCCCCAGCCCGCCCCAGACCGTACCCGACCTTGATGCGTGATCCATTCATCCTCTCCATCTCCCGTCTGGGTAAGATTGTCGACAATCTAGTATCCAATGTCCGATGCAATCCGGCAAGCAACGACGAGGCCAACCTCGAGCGAGCGCAGCCTGGAGGTCTATCGGCGACTTCGGGACGCGATCGTGGACGGCCGCTTTCACCCCAACGAGCGGCTGGTCGAGGCGGACCTGGCCCGGATGTTCGGCGCCGGCCGCACCAGCATCCGGGCGGCGCTGGTACGGCTCGACCAGGAGGGGCTGGTTCACCGTGAGCCCCACCGAGGTGCCCGCGTGCGCCTGGTCTCGGAGAAGGAGGCGCTGGAGATCGAGGAGGTCCGAGCCGCGCTGGAGCAGCTCGTGGTTCGGCTCGCGGCCGCCCGGATCACGGACGCTGATCTCGAGGACCTCCAGGCGATGCTGGACGAGATGCGTCGCCACGTCAGCCAGGGCGACCCGTTGGGCTACTCGGAGCTGAACGCCCGGTTCCACCAGCGGATCTGGGAGGTGGGCGGGAACCAGACGGCGATCAATCTGCTTGGCACCCTCAAGTCCCAGGGCCTGCGCTTCCAGTACCGCACCATCCTCCAGCCCGGGCGACCCCATCGCTCCCTGCGCGAGCACGAGGCGATCGTGGAGGCCTTGGCCTCCCGACAACCCGATGCCGCTGAGGCGGCGATGCGACGTCATCTGCGTGGGGTCGTCGAGACACTGAAGGCCGCGATCGCCCGCCGGGCCATGCCTGACGGCTGGGGCGACTGAGCATCGGTCGGCCGCGATGCCCCTCTGGTCGACGGAACCGTGGCGGGCTGAGGTCGTCCACCGGGAGCGATGTCCTCCCCTCCAGGACGAGACCTGCCGCCGCCTCCCCGATCACGGGCGCGAGCTTGAGGCCATGCCCGGAGAACCCGCTCAGTACCACCAGCCGAGCGGCAAAGGGGGGCTGGCCCACGACGAAGCGGAGCCCGGGGTGTTGGTTACATGCGTGCCCGGCCCCGGTCGGCCAGGGCCCCCATCCGAGCAGCGTCTCCGCCGCCAGGACGACGACCGGTGCTAGCCGGCGAGCTCAGGCCTGGCTCCCGGGAGGATGGCCCGGGGTCGAGCCCGAGCGCCGGGACGTCGTGGACGTGCCGCCCGCCGTGCTCGCGCAGGAACGGCAGGAAGCGCCGGGAACGGAACCGCTCCGGCTCGTGGGCTCACAACCAGGTCGTGACCTGGCGCTCGACCTGGAGAGGAGCGCGGGCTATGGAGCAGTGAAGGTGGCCAAGGCCCGACGCTGGCCTTCGAAGGCCCCGGGCGCCAATGGCATGTGCCGTTGCCGCTGAGCAAGCGATAGCACTGACGCGGCACCCCTCACGGGGTTGCCCTCACGGGCTTCGCGCCTCCTCGCCACGTGCCCGGGAGGCCCGGGTCTCACCGGGACCACACGAGGCCGGCCTCGTGGGGCCCCTGACCGCGGCTCTGCGCCTCAGAAGGCTCCACCTGAGCCGACGGGCGGGGCCCCCACCAAGCCGGCTGGGTGGGGTGCCCCGGGCGAGCGATGCCTCGCCAGGTTGCTCGCGGCGTGGTCATCGCGCCGATGGCGCGCCCCACCGCCGTCACCCCTCCAACGCTCGGCCCACCCGAGGTCCTGGACCAAGCCGCAGCCATGGCAGGTCCTCGAGCTGGCAAAGCACCGGTCGGCCTCCACCAGCTCCGAGCCGCGCGAGGCGGTCCCGATGCTCGACCACGATGGTGGTCACGGCCGCCTCCCGCAGCAGGGCCAGGAGCTGCCGACGCTTCCCGCTCAACGCCGAGCCGATCTCGGTCACGATCCGCCCGACGGCGCGCCCCTCCTGGACCGCCCAGGTGGCGACACGCGCCACCTGACGATCCTGGTCGTGACGCTGATCCGCAGAGGGCACGCGAGCGGGCGGTCACGCCGGGGCGTCCCCCAGGATCAGGTGACCGACTCGCCGGGCCGGGACGGGAGGCGTGCCCGAGTGGAGCCAGCGGGAGGCGGTGACGGGATGGAGGCCTTGCTCGCCTGCCCACTGCCTCGAGCTCGCAGAGGTGAATGGTGAGCGTGTGGACACGTCAGCTGTTGCTAACCCCTCCCTTCGTAGGAGGCGCTCCGGATGATGCGGGAGCCCCTGTGCCCGGAGCCCCGTTGTGGCCGGGGACGAACTGCTCCCGGCCCAAGGCCGAGACCCCGCGCCGGGCTGGCCGCCAGGAGGTCATGCTGCCCATGGAGCCGACCCCGATTGCCAGGGCTCGGCTCTCCGCCCGGCTTCGTCTCCCTCCCTCCTACGACCATGCAGCGCCAGCCGAGAGGCGCCGGCGGACCCGGCGCCCGAGCGCCTCGGGGAGGTCCTCCACCGCCGCCAGCTGGGGCAGCAGCTCCGGCTCGTCGGTGAGGGCTCGGAAGGCCACCTCGACGCTGATGCGGTGGTCGGGGCGGTGCTCGACCGTGATCAGGTCGCCAGTCCGGACCTCGCCTGCCTGGAGGACGCGCAGGTACGTGCCCGGAGCGCGGCCCTGGGTGAAGGTCTTGACCCAGCCCGGCAGCCCCATCCAGGTGGCGAAGGTCCGGCACGGGATCCGGGGAGCGGTCACCTGGAGGAGGACCTCTTCTCCCACCCGCCATCGCTCCCCGATCAGGGCCCCGGTGACGTCCAGGCCGGCCGTGGTCAGGTTCTCGCCGAAGGTGCCGCAGGGCAGCCGCCGGCCGAGTTCGGCCTCCCAGCGGTCGAGGTCCTCGCGGGCGTAAGCGTAGATCGCCTGGTCGGCACCCCCGTGACCGGCGTGGTCACCGATCTGGTCACCGACCAGCCCGCTGCCCCCGGGCTCGGGCAGCCGGATGCGAACGGGGACAAGCACCGGGCGCTTGTCGATGCCGCTGACCCCCGGCCCGGGACCGATGGCCCGGGCGGCCCCGACGTTGACCGAGAGGAGGTGGGCCACCGCCACGATGATAGGGACCGATCCGAGAAAGCTGCCGCTGCGCCGGGTCAGAGGCTGGCGATCAGGACGGCGACGATCCCGCTCAAGAAGATGCCGTCGAAGGTCCCGGCCCCCCCGATCGAGGCCATCGGTGCGCCGAGGTCGCGGAGGCGAGGGAGGTGCAGGAGGTCAGCGCCCAGCATGCTCCCGATCACGCCCGCCACGTACGCCACCGCCGGGATGGGGCTGTCGCCGACCAGGAAGGCCATGGCCGCCGCCAGCAGCGGCGGCAGGAGGCCGGGGACCACGATCCCCAGACCCTGGACCGGTCGTGCCACCAGGTAGACACCCAGGGCCACCACGGCGGTGGCCAGGATGGTGCCGGTGCCCAGGTGGTCGTGGACGACGAGGTAGGCGGCCAGGGCCGTCGGCACGATCGCGCCTCCGACGTTGACGGTGATCACGGTCACCTGGGGGATCCAGACCGGAGGGACCACATAGCGCAGGCCGAAGACGGACACCACCTGGGCTGGCCAGAGCGGGCGTCGTGAGCGGAGTCGGGCGATGGGGACGTTGATGCCGCTGCCCAGGATGGAGATGGCGAGCACACCGAGGACCCAGCCCTGGTCCAACCCCAGCTTGCGATAGACGTACTCGAGGATGCCGACCTGCAGGGCGACGGCCAGCATCAGCAGGAGCAGGGCCAACAGCCCTACGAAGGGCAGGGTCAGCGGCCAGTGCAGCAGCGGCGGGCGTGGCCAACCTCGGTTCACGTGGCAGCCCTGGTCGGCGGGCGTCTCGGGGAGCGCGGGGACGGCGGTCGGCCGCCCCTGGGCCGCTGTGACGTCCCCGGTCTCTGGACGGAGACGGCGAGGCCCCGACGCTCGTGCCCCTCCACGACAGCGATCATAGGCTGGCGCGCTCGGGCTGGGGCGGTCGCTTCTGGCCAGAGCCCGCCCCGTTGCAGGAGACTGATGGTGGTGAAGATGGGGTCAGGCCTGCAGGTGGAGGAACGGGAGGGAGTGACCTGGCTTCGGATCCAGCGGCCGGAGGTGCGGAACGCTTTCGATCCCCCCCTCCTGGCCGAGCTGACCGCGGCCGTCCGCTCGAGCCAAGCCGGGGTGCTCGTGATCACTGGCTCCGATGGCGCCTTCTGCGCCGGCGGCCACTTGGGGGAGCTGGCTGAGCCGGACCCCGAGCGGCTACGCGAGCTGTTCGAGGGGGCGCTACGGCTTTTCACCGAGATCCGAAGCCATCCCTCGCCGGTGATCGCCGCCGTCAATGGCCCTGCCGTTGGTGGTGGCAATGAGCTGGTCGTCGCCTGCGACCTGGCGATCGCCGCCGAGAGCGCCATCTTCGGCCAGACTGGCCCCAAGGTGGGGAGCGCCCCCGTCCTGGGCGGGACCAACCTGCTCGCCCTCTCGATCGGGGAGAAGCGCGCCAAGGAGGTCTCCTTCCTCTGCCGTCGCTACACGGCCCGAGAGGCGCTCGCCATGGGCTGGATCAACGCCGTGGTCCCCGACGAGGACCTGGAGGCGGAGGTCATGCGCTGGGCACGTGAGTTGCTCGGCACCAGCCGCCGCTACCTCGAGATCGCCAAGCTGAGCTCCAACGCCTGGTGGAATCTCTGCCAGGAGAGCTTCCGCTCCGGCGTGGGCATGCTCGTACAGGCCATCGGCTCGGAGGACATGCTGGAAGGAGCTCGCGCCTTCCGAGAGAAACGGCCGCCCCGCTTTCCCTCCCGTCGGTGAGGAATGCCCGGCCACGGCTGACGCCCTGACCAGGGCGACAGGGCGATGGCCACACGCCCCTGATCTCATGCCGGGTCGGTCTTCCTCGACCGTGGTTGATGCCCGCCTGGCCACGCCGGGCCGGGTGCAGGCGGGCCGCCCATCGCCCTCGCATGCGGTCCTCCCGATGGGGAAGGTGAGCGGTCCCTAGAGGAACCATGAGGACGGTTCCGTGTCCTCCTCTGGGCTCAGAGCCTGAGTTCCGTATCGCGGGGCCTGGGTTGGCCACGTGCGCTCGCCCGGCCAGCGGCCGGCGTAGATCTCGATCCGGAGCAGAGGTGCACGGGTGGCGACGCGCGTGAGCCTCCCTGAGTCGCCATGGCCATGTCAACGTCAACGGCGTGGCCCCTCTCAATCCCCACCCGGAGCGTGACCTGGCCGGGGAGCGGTGCGGTCGTCACCGAAGGCAGGGAGGGCCCACCCACATGAGAGGGCGCAAGGCAGCGGTTGGGCGTTGAAACGACGATCGTCCTGTCGCGGAAGCATCCGGCGCTGCCTGACCCGTCGAGCCAGGCTCCGGGCTCGGGGCCGGAGCGCGAGCGGATGGGCCGGGCTGACAGCCGGACGTTCCACGCCGGCAGGGCAAGCCATTGGCCGACCGTCCTGCGTGGCATCTCCCGTCCGTTGCCGGGCCGCGGTTGCCTCCTCGAGTCTCCCTACCGGCCCCTCCCTCCCGGTGCACACCCTGGCCTTCGGGCCAGGGTACGCTGCCTGGACCTTGCCGGCGGCGCGTGCCGGTGTCCCGATCAGCGTCGACAGGGCGACCGTCGCCAGACCTGCCGACGCGCGGGTGGCCGAGCCCCGGCCCGTGTCAGCTCGGGCGGGTGCGGCGGTAGGTCTCGGACGCCGGGCACGGCACCCAGGACCGCCGGGCCCGGTCGAAGTGCAGGTGGGGCACCGGAGAATGCCGTCTGGGCGGGGCGTCGGTCCCGCCCAGGAAGGCCAGGACGGAGCGGAGCAGGGCCCTCATCGCCGCTCCCCCAGACGCCGTGGGGAGGCGATCGGGGTCAGTGCCGAGGCAGGGTCCCATGCCAGCCCCATGGCACCGAGGAAGGCGGGAGGTGGAGCGGGGATGAGCGTTCTCGGTCTCATCCCACTAGCCTGACCCCTGGTTGCGGCAAGATCGTCGTGTGTCTCGCATCAGGGGTCGGCCCGATCCCCTGGTGAGAAGCGCACAATCCGGCCGCCAGGCCCCCTGAGCCCCCATCGAAAGGGGGACGACCGTTGACCGCTGTGGAGGCAGCGTACCGACCATCGGTGAGCCTTCGTGAAGATCGCACCGTCGTCCAGGCCCGGGTGCCGTCTCGCGAGCGGCCGTGGGCAGCGAGGTGAGAACTCCGCGACCGAGAGCCCGCCAGAGGGCATCGGCAGCGGATCCCCATCGCTCGCTCAGATGCGATGGGGGAAAGATGGGCTTGTGGAGCCCGTGCCCGGTGGAGGATAGCCCTGCCGGCGGCGCCGGGGGAGGCTGCAAGCCTCCCCCCTTCCCTCACGCTGGCTGCCGGGGCCGCCACACCGGCCGATCGACGTAGGGCACGTAACGATCGGGCTGGTAGCGGTGCACACGATCGAACTCCTCTCGCCAGGCCTCCAGGCCCCGACGATAGTAGAAGTAGTCGAAGGCGTCCGCCTGCGGCTCCACCAGCTTGCTGTACAGCTCCGGCCGGCGCTCGTGGATTTGACCGGGGCGGCAGCTGAACTCGGGCTCCTCGGGCGACTCCGGGGGCTCGAAGAGCACGGGCTCGTAGTAGTGGGTGCGGAGCCAGGCCAGGCGTGCCATGTCGACCTCGCCGTACGCGATCCCAGCCCCGTCCACGGTGGCCACCGGGCCGTCGGGGCCGGCGATGATCCCGATGCCGTTGGAGCCAGGCAGATGGATGTTCTGGGTCACGATCACGTAGTTCAGGTTCTCCGCCGCTCGTGTGCGGGCGAGGCAGCGCCACTGCTCCCAGAGATGGGGACCGAAGCGGGTCTCCGAGTGGCGGCCGTTCACCGGGGCCACGATCACCTCCGCCCCCATCAGGGTCAGGACCCGTGGCAGCTCCGGGACCCAGAGCTCGGAGCAGATCAAGAGCCCGATCCTGGCCAGGTCCGTCTCCACCACCATCAGTTGGTCGCCAGGGAGGACGTGGCGCCGGGTGTGGAGGTACTCGTTCAGGTACTGGTTGTCGGGCTGGACCCGGCGGTAGTTGGCCTGGATCTCGCCCGAGCGGTCGATCAGCTTGAGGGTGAGGAAGTAGGTGTCCGGGAGCTCTGGGTTCGCCTCGAGGTCGCTGGCCACGAGATAGACCCGGTGTCGCTTGGCCAGCTTGCGCAGGGTGACGATCGGCGGCTCGTCCAGCCTCCCCCCGCTGTCCAGCGGCCCGTTGCAGGGGCCGGGGAACCCCTCCGGGAAGGTGATCAGCTCGGCGCCCTGGCTGACCGCCTCCTCAATGGCCTCGACGGCCGTCTGGACGTTTCGCCACTCCTCCTCGCCCCAGACCGAGTTGGGCTGAACCGCAGCGATGGTGAACCGTTCCTTCATCTCCGTGCCTCCTCCCGGTTTCGGTAGCCCAGCTTCCGCTCCAGGTGCTCCCAGTCGGCAGCGAAGCGGAAGGCCTGTTGCCCAGGCGGCTGGGGGGCCTGGGTCTCGATCCAGCGCACCGGCGTCCGCCCGGTGTTGAAGAAGCCGTGGGTCCCCCCCACCCCGGTCCAGACCACATCGCCGGCCCGGACCTGGTAGCGCGTCCCGTCGAGGACGGCCTCGGCCTCACCGGCGAGCAGGAAGTAGCACTCCTCGAAGGGATGGTCGTGCACGTTCCCGGCCCCGCCGGGCTGGAACTCGACCATGAACATGGTGAGGTGCTGGGCGCCGAGCACCCGATCGACCATCATCTTGAGCGAGATCCCCTCCACGTTCGTGCCGCGGTACCCGTCCATCTGGAGGTAGTGGGGCGGTGGGAGCTGGGCCGCCTCGAAGCGGCCGAGGAAGCGCACCGAGGGATCGGCGAGATCGGGGCGCTCGCCTTGGGCGGACACCTCGCCGCCGAGGAAGAAGGTGTCCCGAGGGCGTGACCGGGGCTGGGGCGAGAGCACCTCCAGCCAGCGGGCTGGGCGGTCGGTGGGATTGCGCCAGCCGTGGCGCACGCCTACCTGGACGACGCCGTAGTCGCCGGTCTCCAGCTGGTAGGCCCGGCCATCCAGCTCCAGGATCGGGCTGCCCTCGAGGACGAAGAACGACTCCTCGTAGGAATGGAGATGGAGGCCGAGCATCCCGTCGGCCTCCAGGAGGCAGAGCCCGAGGCCGGTATGGACGGCTCCGCAACGGTGGTCGACCAACGAACCGCGGCGGTAGCCGTGGATGTGGGCTCGATCCTCCTCTGGCTCCTGGAGCGGGGTCTCCGAGACCCTGGCGACATGATGCATGCCTTCCCTCCTTTCGATCGCTTGGTCGTGGGGTGCCTGCCGCCGAGCCGAGCGCCGGTCACGGCTCCAGCCTCACCACCACCTTGCCTCGCACGGCTCCCCTGGCCAGCGCCATCAGGCCCTTCGGGACCACCTCCTCGAGCGCGATCACGCGGTCGAGGACGTGAGGCCCGATCCCCGAGGTGGCGAGAAGCTCCAGGGCCTCGGGCAGGTCGACGTCGCAGACGTGGGCGTTGGAGGTGATCACGTCCACCTCCCGGGTCACCAGGCGGTGGAAGTCGAGCGGACGGGGCTCCGCCTGCAGGCCGACCAGGAGCAGGCGGCCGCCGCGCCGGGCCAGGTCGGGGGCCATGGCGAGGCCAGCCGGGGACCCTGAGGCTTCCACCACCAGGTCGGCCCCCGCTCCTCCGGTAAGCTCGGAGACCGCGTCGCGTACCTCGGCGTCAGTGGACAGGAGGCGCGCTCGAGGGGCGAGCACGGCGGCGGTGCCCAGGCGGCTGGGAGAGAGGTCGTACGCGATCAGGGGAGCCGCTCCCTTGGCCGCGGCCGCGGCCAGGATGAAGGCGCCGATACCGCCGACGCCGATCAGGGCCAGCGACTGTCCTGGCCTTATCCCCGCCCGCCGGAGGGCATGGAGGGCGATCGACATCGGCTGGGCCATGACCGCGTGGTCGTCAGCCAAGAGGTCGGGGACCGGTCGGCTCATGGCGGCGGGCACGGTGACCAGCTCGGCCAAGCCGCCGTGTGCCTGCAGGCCGATGGTGTAGGCGTGCTGGCAGAGGTTGGGACGGCCCTCTCGGCACCAGGCGCAGCGTCCGCACCACACGCCAGCCCCCAACGCCACTCGCTGCCCCGGCGCAAGCGTCCGGACACCCTCGCCTACCTCCAGTACCCGTCCCAGCACCTCATGCCCCATGACCACCGGGCCCAGGTGCCCGCTGGCCGGGTGGCGGGTGGTGAGGGGGATGAGCAAGGGACCATGCAGGTACTCGCTCACATCGGTGCCACAGATGGCGGTCCGCAGCACCTGGAGACGAACCTCGCCAGGCCCCGGAGGAGGAGGATCCGGGACCTGCTCAACCCGAACATCCCCTCGCCCGTGGTACACGGCAGCTCGCATCGCCCCTCCTCAGATCGTGAACCGGCGTCCCCGGACGCCACGCAGGAACCCCATCACCCCGTTGGGGGCGAAGAGCGCGACCACGATCAGGATCGCCCCGAAGATGAGCCGGTTGATCTCGTTGGCCACCGCCACCCGAAGCACGTCGCCGACCGCCATGACCACCGGGGCTCCGATCAGCGGGCCCTGCCAGAATCCCGCCCCTCCCAAAACCGCCATCAGGACCACGTTCAGGGAGATGTCGATGGTGAAGGTGCCGGTGGGCTCGATGTAGAGGACCCGGTACGAATAGATGCCACCGACCACCCCCGCCATCACCGCTCCGAGGAGGAGGCCGAGGATCTTGACCCGGGTGGTCCGCACGCCCAGCACCTCGGCCGCGTTCTCGTCCTCCCGAACCGCAACCAGCGCCCAGCCAAAGTGGCTGTGCTCGATCAGGAACACGGTCGCCGTGGCCGCCAGCATCAGGCCGAGGAAGACGAAGTAGAACAACTGCTCGGTCTGGAGGGGGCTCAGGGGGAGCACCTTCAGGTAGATGCCCAGCGAGCCCTGGGTGAAGGGCGCGTTGAGCGCTACCAGCTCGACAGCGAAGGTGACGATCAGGGTCGCAATCGCGAAGTAGGCGCCCCGCAAGCGGAGGGTAGGGATGCCGACGACCAGGGCGAAGAGCCCGCTGACCAGTCCGGCGGCGACGGTGGCCAGCACCGGCGACACTGGCCAATCGTGGCTGATCACGGCGGTCGTGTACGCTCCCACGCCGAAGAAGGCCGCCATGCCGAAGTTCATGTAGCCCCCGTAACCGCCCAAGACGTTCCAGGCCTGGGTGAGAACCACGTACATGAAGATCACCCCCAGCGAGTCGAGGAGGGCCAGGTCGTCGCTGGCGAGGCCCAGGGCCACCAGGCCGATCAGCGTCACGGCGAGGATCGGCGCCCAGACTCGAGGTCGGAGCTGGCGCAGGTCTAGCCAGAGCCGTCCCAGCCCGGTCGCCGGCTCCAGCCCCGACCTCACAGCTCGCGCCTCCGCAACCCGCCGAGGCCTTGGCCGCGAACGATGAGGAGCACGAGCAGCAGCATGTACATGAGGAGGAAGACCCAGCTGAAGGGGAGCAAGATCCCGGCCAGGGTTTGGATCAGGCCGATCACCAACCCACCAAAGAGAGTGCCCTCGACCCGTCCCAGGCCGCCCACGATCACGATCAGGAAGGCCCAGGACAGCCACTGGATGTGATCTTGGGGAGCGAAGGGGAAGGTCATCCCGATCGCCACCCCGCCGGCGCCGGCGGCAGCGATGCCCAGGCCGAAGATCAGCATCGACAGCCGACCCACGTTCATCCCCAGGACGCTGGCGGCGTCACGGTTGTCGGCCATGGCCACGACCGCGCGTCCGGTCAAGGTGCGGGTGAGGAACCAGTAGGCGCCGGCGGTGGCCAGCAGCGAGAGGCCGCCTGCGATCAGACGGGCGCCGTTCACCGTCACGGGCCCGGCCGAGAGCCGCAGGTTGCTGTAGCCGACGGTGATGACGCGAGTGTCGGTGGTCCAGAGCAGGATGCCAGCGGTCTCGACCACCACCATCAGTCCGAAGAGGACGAGGATGCCGATCGTGGACGGGGCGCGCTGGACACGTTCGATGAGGAGGCGATAGACCGCTGCCCCGGCCAGGAAGAAGACAGGGATTGAGAGCACGAAGGAGACGGTGGGGTCGAGGTGGAGGATGGTGAGCATCCCCAAGGCGAAGAAAGAGCCGAGCATGATGAAGACGCTGTGGGCGACGTTGATGACGCCCAACACCCCCAGGATCAGGCTCAGGCCCAAGGCCATGATCGTGTAGATCAGGCCCAGCAAGATGCCGTCCACCACGGCCTGGAGCAGCAAGCTCACCATTGCCTCATGCCTCTCGTCCTCATACGCGAAGCCAGGCCCTGATCAGCGCCCCCAGCTCGGTCTCGAAGCGGGCGCGATCTCCCTCCAGATGGTTACGTCCTGACTCCAGGGTGAACACGTAGTCGGCGACCTCGACGGCCGCGCGCACGTTCTGGTCCACGAGCAGGACCGTCCTACCCTCCGCCCGCAGGCGGGTCAGCTCCTGGTAGACCTCCTCGGTCAGGTTGGGCGCCAGGCCCGCCGAGGGCTCGTCGATCAGGATGAGCCCCGGGTTGGCGACCATCATCCGCGCGATCTCGACGAGCCGTTGCTGCCCACCGCTCAGGCTCCCGGCGGGTCGGTCGCGCAGAGGGCGGAGCTTGGGATACCGCTCGTAGCTGGCCTCCACCGCCCGTTCCAGGTCTCGTCGGCGCCGACGGAGGGTCCAGCCGCCCAGCTCGAGGTTCTGGTGGACGGTCAAGGCGCCGAACACCGAGCGGCCCTGGGGCAGGAAGCCGATGCCGAGCTGGGCGCGACGATGGGCGGGGAGGCGGGTGACATCCTGGCCGTCGACGAGGACTCGACCTGCCGTGGGCAGCAAGAGGCCAGCCAACACCCGCAGCGCCGTCGACTTGCCGGCGCCGTTCGGTCCCAGGATCACGGTCAGCCTCCCCGAGGCGGCGCGGAGGCTCACGCCCCGCAGGATCGACTGACCGGCGTAGTAGCCCGCCTCCAGCCCTTCCACCACCAGCTCCGGGGCGACGAGCATCAGCTCACCACCTGGTGGCCCAGGTAGGCCTCGATCACCCGCTCGTCCTCCGCCACCTCGATGGCGGTGCCAGAGGCGATGCACCGGCCTTGGGCGAGGCAGATCATGGCGTCGGAGAGGCTCATCAGCTCGGGGATCTCGTGGCTGACGATCAGGAACGAGGTGCCGGTGCGAGCTCGCTCCCGGATCCGCTCCAAGAGCAGGGCTTTGACCTGGGGATGGATGCCGGCGAAGGGCTCATCCATGAGCACCACCCGCGGCTCGGTGACCAACGCGCGGGCGAACTCGAGCAGCTTCTGCTGCCCTCCCGACAGCTCGCTGGCTGGCTGGTCCCGATGGGCCTGGAGCCCCACGAACTCGAGCAGCTCCAGGGCTCGTCGTGACCGTCCCTGCCCGTCGCGCCTCAGGTGCAGGGTCGGGAGCAACATGTTCTGGTAGACGGTCAGGGTCTTGAAGACATGGGTGTTCTGGAAGGTGCGGCTCAGGCCCAGGTCCACCAGCTGGTGAGGGGGACGGCCGACCAGCGTCACCTCGCCGAGCGCGATGTCACCGAAGTCGGGTCGGTGGATGCCATTGATGATGTTGAGCAAGGTGGTCTTGCCGGAGCCGTTGGGCCCGATCAGGCCCAGGATGGAGGCCGGCGGCAACGTCAGGCTGGCACGATCCACGGCGATCACGCCACCGAAGCGCTTCGTGACCTCACGGACCCGTAGGCAGGTGCCCTCGCTCACCCCTCGACTCCCTCTGATCCCCGGACCCGGGCTAGGGAAGCGGAATCTCCGGCTTGGCGGTGGCGTACGCGGCGGGCCAGACCACCTGGTTCCGCCCGTTTTGGTACTGCAGGATGATCTCGCTGTACCGAGGCGTCCCGTTCGACTGGTACCTGATGTTGCCGGCGGCGGTGTGGAAGGTATGGCTCAAGATGTAGGCGCGGAGCTTGGCCTGGTCGAGCGTTTTCGCCCCCTCCACTGCCTGCTGCAACACTTGCAGGATGGCGTAGGCGACCACGCCGTAGGCCGGGATGTCGTGATACCCGCGCTTTTGGAAGAAGGCGGATAGGCTCGCCAGTCCCTGGTATCCCTGGTTCGGCCAGGAGATGGTGGTCCCCATCACCCCGTTACCGGCCGCGCCCAGTTGGTCCCAGGCCGGCAGGGTCGTCATCTGGGACCCGCAGGTGCAGTAGATCTTCGGCTTGTAGCCGACCTGGTAGACGGTCCGGGCGATCTCCAGCGAGTCATTGGGCAGCCCCAAGACCAAGAACAGGTCGGCACCGGAGGCCTTGGCCCGCTGGACCAACCCGCTGAAGTCGGTCGTCGTCATCGGGTACTGCTCGTCCATCACCACCTGCATGCCCGCCTGCTTGGCATAGTTCAACGCCCCATCCTGGCGACCACTGCCATCGTGGTCCACCACGGTGAAGGGGTTCTGCGCGGTGAGGATGGCGACCTTGGTGGGGCGCTGGTCGGCGGGCAGAGTCTTGATGAGCTCGAACACGCCACGTGTGTAGTCAGGCTCTTGATAGGTGTAGGTGCCGACCATCCAGCCGTCGGCGCTGTCGAAGATCTTGATGCCGACGAAGCCGCCGTTGAAGAGCACCATGTGGTGAGAGAGTGCGATGGGCACGATGGCCCCGCCGACGGCGGTGGTGTACGGCGCCAGCAGCAGGTCAACGTGATCGGTGTCGATCAGGCGGTTGTAGAGCGTCTGGGCAGTGGTGGGCGTGCTCTCGTCGTTGTAGATGTCCAGCTTGACCTTTCGACCCAGCAGCCCTCCGCTGGCGTTGATCTGCTGCGCCCAGTAGTTGTAGACCGCTTTGTACTCGGCCGAGGGGCCGGCGTAGGCGCCGGTCAGGCCAAGCGTTCCTCCGATCACGATCGGCTTGTTGCTCGTCCCTTGGGCTCCCTGGGCCGCCCCGCCACAGGCCATCAGCAACACCACGGCCAGACCGCCGAGGGCCAGGAATCGACGAAGCCTTCCGAGTGCCATGGCTCGCTACCTCCCTCCGTCCTTCTCCTTCCGGGTCGTTCGTCGCCGTCGCGGGCTCACCAGCCGGGGCCCGTTGGGGGCGTCGCCGGCGGGAGACCACTGCGGATCTGAAGGTCCGAGCCCGTTCCAGTACCGGGTCCCGGTGACCAGGAGCTCCTTGCTCGGGAAGCGCGTGATCACCCGACAACCGTCGGCGGTGACCACCACCTCCTCCTCGATGCGTGCGGCCGATGAGCCGTCCTTGGTCGGCCAGTAGGTCTCGATGGCGAAGACCATCCCCTCCTCGATCTGGATCGGGTGCTCGAAGGAGTGGAATCGGCTCATGAGCGGGGCTTCCCAGTTGCCCAGGCCGATCCCGTGACAGTACTGGAGCCCGAAGGCCTCGACCTCGGACTCGAAGCCAAACTCCGGGGCCGCTGGGAAGTGGCGGACGATGTCCGCGGAGCTGGCCCCAGGCCGGATCTCGGCGATGGCGTTGTCCATGAACTCACGGGCTCGCCGGTAGGCGTCCCGCTGCTCGGCACTGGCTCCTCCGACGTTGAAGGTCCGGTAGTAGCAGGTGCGGTAGCCGTTGAAGGAGTGGATGATGTCGAAGTAGGCGGTGTCCATGGGGCGGATGACACGGTCGGAGAAGACGTGGGGATGGGGGCTGCAGCGCTCGCCAGAGATGGCGTTGACCGCCTCCACCTCCTCCGAGCCCATCTCGTAGAGCAGATGGTTGACTAGCGCGACGCAGTCGTTCTCGCGCACCCCCACGCGGAGGTATCGGTACAGCTCCTCGTAGGCGGCGTCGACCATCCCGGCCGCGTGGTCGAGGAGCGCGATCTCGTCGACGGTCTTGATCTGCCGGACTCGCTGCATCAGGCCCTGGCCGTCGACCACCGTGAGTCCCTCCGCCTCCAGCGCACGGAGGACCGGAAGCTCGACCACGTCCACCCCTAGGGGCTCCTGGTCCAATCGGCGCTCGCGGAGCTCGTCTGCGATCCGACGAGCGTTGCCGCGTTCGACACCGACCTCCTCGGGAATCGAGCCTCTCCAGCTGGAGAGGCCAGCCTGCCAGCTGCTCGCTGGGAACCAGGTGGCGAAGAGGCGATGCTGACGGGCGGCAGAGCCGATGTCCCAGAGGATGGGGTGCTCGCCCCGCATCACCAGGGCGCAGCGGAAGAGCTTGTCCCTCGCCCAGTTCCCGATGTGGGTGGCGGTGGCGTAGCGGATGTTGTTCATGTCGAAGAGCAGCAGCGCACCCAGGTCCGATCGCTCGAGCTCGGCCTGGAGGCGGGCGAAGCGCTCCCGGCGAAGTCGATCGAAGTCGACGCGGCGCTCCCAGTCGACCCCCATCACGGCGCCGGGCGAAGCGATCATGCTGCGGGTCTCGGTTGCGAGCATCGAGCGAACCTCCTCATCGGCTTAGACCGGGGCGTACTGCCCAGGGGGGGTGACAACGGTAGGTGGGCTCGGCGGCGGGTCCGAGCGCCCCAACAGCGACCAGGCCGCGGCCACGAGGTGACGTGACGAGAGCCCGTAGCGCTCGAACAAGAAGGGCATGCTCCCCGCCTCCGCGAAGGTGTCGGGCACGCCCACCCGCCGGAGCCGGCAATGGCACCCGGCCTCGGCCAGAGCCTCGGCGACGGCCGAGCCGAGGCCGCCCACGATGGAGTGGTTCTCGGCCACCACCACCCCCCGGACGTGAGCGCAGACCTCGACCACGGTCCGGACGTCCAGCGGCTTCACCACCGGGGTGTGGAGGATCGCCACCTCGAGGCCGGAGGCTGAGAGTGCGTCGGCCGCCACCAAGGCCGCCGGCAGCATCATGCCGCTCGCCACGATGGCCAGGTCGCTCCCCGGTTGCAGGAGCTGGGCCCGGTGGAGGTCGAGACGATGGCCGTCGTCGAAGATGACCGGGATCTCGCCCCGCTTGAGGCGGAGGTAGGCAGGACCTGGGAGGTCGACGATCGCCCCAACCGCCTGACGGATCTCGGTCGCATCGGCGAGGTCAAGCACGGTCATGTTGGGCAACGCCCGCATCAGGGCGAGGTCGTCGATGGCTTGATGGCTGGGACCGCCTGGGCTGGAGAGGCCGGGCATGAACCCGACCAGGCGAACGGGCAGACAGGGATAGGCAATCGCCATCGCCACCTGGTCGTAGGCCCGCCGGGTGCAGAAGACGCCGAAACTGTGGACGAAGGGAATGTGTCCCTGCCGGGCCAGGGCGCCGGCGATGCCCATCAGGTTCTGCTCGGCCATCCCGATGTTGAAGAAGCGATCGGGGATGGCCTCGCGGAAGAGGTCGACCTCGCATTGCCGGGTCAGGTCAGCGCTCAGGCAGACCACCTCAGGGCGGGCCCGCGCCAGCTCGAGCAGAGCGCTGCCGTAGGGCTTGAGGACCGTGGGATAGGGTGGCCTACGCACTGCTCGCCTCCAGCTCCTGGATGACCGGCTCAGCCAGCTCCGGGGGGAGCTTGACGAAGTGGTAGTCGGCATCCTTCGGCAAGGTGCTCACCCCTCGTCGTGGGTCGGTGCGGGCCACGATCACCGTGGGTTGGGATGCGCCCAACGCGGCCTCGATCGCGGCCGAGATGGCCGACACCTCGTGGCCGTCGACCTCGGTTGCGGCCCAGCCGAAGGCCCGCCACCGATCGACGATCGGCTCCAGCGTGGTCACGCTGTCGACGGGGCCGTCCACCTGCGAGTTGTTGGCGTCGCAAAGGACGGTCAGGCGGTGAAGCCGGTGGTGGGCGGCGAACATTGCTGCCTCCCACACCTGCCCCTCCTCCAGCTCACCGTCGCTGAGGAGGGCGAAGGTGTGCGCGTCGCGGGCCCGAAGGCGATCCGAGAGCGCCAGGCCAACCGCACCCGAGAGCCCCTGGCCCAACGAGCCACAGGTGAGGTCGACGACCGGCGACCGCTCAGAGCCGATCGCCTCCAGGCGTGCCCCGTCAGCTCCGTAGCTGGCCAGCTCGGTGGGCTCGAGCCAGCCCATCTCTGCCGCGGCCGCGAAGACGCCGATCGTGTAGTGGCCAGGGGAGAGAACGAAATGGTCACGGCCAGGCCGAAGGAAGGAGGCGAAGAGGGTGGCCAACAGTTCAGCTGAGGAGAGCGCCTGGCCAAGATAGCCAAGCCCGTCCTTCGCCACCATGCGGGCAGCGTGGAGGCGAATCCGGTTCGCAAGCCTCCTCACCTCCCGGTGATCGGATGTCAACCTGTGATCTCCTCCTGCCCCTTCCTGTGAAATCTGGCTAAGTGGCTGAGCCAATTTTTCCTGGTCAGGGAAGGGGTCGTCAAGGCACGGGGAACCTGAGCCTCCATCATCCGCTCGAGGTCAGCGGGAGCGGCCGGGAGCCGGACCCGGTTGGCCCCGGGGCGGATGGGCCGAGGAGTGCTGACGCGACCCTCCGCACCCATCCGGCCTCTCCGTCGCCCGGGCGTGGCAGCCCCGCCATCCCCCCACCGTCCCTGGGTCTGGCCTTACTCCTTGCTCAACCCGGCTTGGCCGTGGTCACCGAGCGATGCTGGATCCCGATGCCGATGCCAGGACCTGGCTGGTCGAGGCAGGGAACCCTCCTCGTGGAGGGCACAGCCGGTGTGGTCGTCTGGCCTCGAACCCGGGCCCAATGATCGAAGGCCATGGGTTGACAACAGCTGACGCGCTTATACACTACAATCCACTTCCATGAACTTGAAGCAGTGGGCGCGCGAGCAAGGCATCCACCCCGTGACCGCCTACCGCTGGTTCCAGTCGGGCAAGCTCCCCGTCCCGGCCCGGCGAGTCGGTCACCTGATCTTGGTGGACGCCCCGGCGCGGTCCCCGGCCGGTGTGACCGCCTGCTCGCGTGTCCTCTGCGGATCAGCGTCCCGATCTGGATCGTCAGGTGGCGCGTGTCGCCACTTGGGCAGCCCAGGAGGGGCTCGCCGTCGCATCGTGACCGAGGTTGGCTCGGCGCTGAACGGAAAGCGTCGGAAGTTCC
>DATGLL010000106.1:0-6013 GCA_035294145.1 Candidatus Dormiibacterota bacterium
TTCTTGGCTAACCGCAATACCGTTGACCTAAAGCTCTCGAGAACATCAGGCAGCCACACTCAGTGAGGCGACATATTGATTAGACGATCGCTCATAGCCAAGCGGGAGTGACCCGGTACTCAGTGAAAGGGCTGCTGGCGCTGAGTTGTGTCTGGCAATCAGCGGACCCCCACGGTTCGCCTCGAGTGGGAATGTGGCAGTCAGCGAGCGGCCCGGGAGGTGACGGCTGGCACCAGAACGGTCCGAGCCCTCCCCATGCGGCGTTGACCAGGACGCAGACTTGGCCGTTGGCAAGCTGGATGGCCCAGGACCCCTGCTGTGGGGCTCCGGCCAGAGGTGCCGGTAGGATCCGGTGTTGAGTTGAACTACATTGGCACCAGCCGGGTTGGTTGGACAGATGACCGGACCACTGGTTGCTCCCGGTTTAGCAAAGCAGGGGTCGTAGATGCCCGATCCTGAGAAGCAACGGTAGGAAGAGCTACCTGCGACGGTCGTCGTAGAGCAGCCTTGCCGACGTACTCCTGGCTGGCCCGCTTCGGTAAGGATTTTGATGACCTCACCCCGGCTCAGCAGGCACCCTTCCTCCTTGCGGTCGGCCAGTTCGGCGGGGACCTCAACAGCGGGAGGGGCTTTCACAAGGGTCTCCGAGTGAAGGCCATCAAGGGCGCGGCCGGCATCGTCGAGATGACCTGGGCTGATGACGGGTGGGCCACGGCGACTCGGTCAGGGAAGGCGGCGCTCATGTCGTCTGGCGCCGAATCGGGACTCACGCAATCTTCAACGAGCCTTGAGCTTGAGGGAACCGACGACAGCCCAGGGCACGACCACGGTGTCCCAGAAGATCTCCAGGAACCGCCCTGATATCCCGACTATCAGACATCCCACAGCGCCGGCAGTGGGCTATGCGATGAGTTCACTCTCCGCTCGGGTTCCGATCAAGCCAGGCCTGCAGCGTCTGGGTGGTCCAGGTGGGGACCCCGGTGCCAAAAAGGTCGTTGTCGTCGGTCCAGACTGCAGCTCCCAGCGCGAGACAGCACGCCACCAAAGGCCAATCATTGGGATCGCGCAGAGAACGAGAGCGAGCTTCGTCTTCGAGGGCGCTGTAGACGGGCAGGTCAACGACGTCCACGTTCGTCTCGATCGCTGCGAAGCACCCTTTCTTCAGTTCATCTGCCAGGTCGGGGGCAAGTGACCGCTTGCGGGCGAAGGCGTCGATGCCCCGGGGAAGCTCGACCTGCACCTCCTCCCACATCTGCTCCGGTAGGAACAGGTCTAGCCGATCGTCAGCAATCCTCTCGCGGCCCTGGGCGCGCAGCAACTCACCGACGAGGACCGTCGTATCGACGATCAGGCGCACTCAGCGAGGAGAACGCCGTCCCGAGAGGGCAGCGGCGAGCTGCTCCTCGTCCAGTCCAGTCGCTTCCAGGACGTCCTGGACAGCTCGACCGAGCCGGCCCAATGCCTCCCGGCCAGCCGCGCGATCCTTCGCCACCACTGGGACGAAGAATCCAATGGGCTTCCCACGACGCTCGATAACGAGCGTCTCTCCCGAGTTCACCATCGACGTCGCTTGGTTCTTGAACTCTCGAATCCCCACGTGACGCACGCAGCACCTCCTTTGTGACCACTAGTGTACCCACAATCGAGCGGGGAGGAGCCGCCGGTCCAGGGTCCAGGGATCTGACCGGGCGGCCAAGGTGGGGTCGGTTTGGCGGGCCAGGGCCTGGGCGATGACTTCCGCTGGGTCGCGCTGGTCGGCCGGGATCCCGCCGTGGTCGACGGTGACGAGCGCCTTGGTGTTCAAGGAGTGGCTGGGATGCCGGGAGCGGGACTGGCCGGTGTAGCCCCGATGGGCGTCCAACGCCGGGCTGCCCAGCAGGTGGCAGGTCCCCCAGGTGCCGCCCTGGGCGCCGTCGACCGTGCGGGCCCAAGCGTGCGACAGGTTGGGGGAGCCATCCTTGCGGGTCCCTTGCTAGTACCGGCCCGCCGTCAGTCGTGGCGGCTTGGGCCGCGGCGTGCAGCATGGTCGTCTTGCCGTAACCAGCGGGAGCGAGCACACACCGCATGGCCGCTCCCTCGCCGCTCAAGACCATAACCGCCGCCACCTGGTCCCGGCCCAAGCCCGGCTCCGACCGCAGCGCCTCGGTCACCGACGCCGCGCTGAGCGTTGGGACGGTTCAAGCGGCGAGGGGTATCGGACAGGGTGAGGGTGCGGTCCTCGAGGGCGCGGTGCGCGGCGGTCGACCATTGCGCCGTCTTGCGTCGGCCTGGCCCGTCGTCGGCGCTCAGGCAGGTGGGCAACGGCGACGCTAGAGCGAGGCCAGGAAGTCGCCGCTGCCGTCGAAGCGACGGGTGCGACCCTCGGCCAAATCCGCCGGCGAGGAGCGCAACTGCTCCTGCCACTCAATGGTCCAGACCCACGCCTGGTCAGGATCAACCTCACCGCGCACGACACGTTCCAGGAAGTGACCGGCGCCCTCGACTGCCTCATCGGGCAGGGCGTCCACAAGTTGGTGCAGGTCGGCTCTCGTCATGGTTCAGAAAATTCTACGGGACGGCTTCACCAGCTGAAGGTGCGGACTAGGGCCGAAGATCGAGTCCGCAACCCGTTGGGCCGCCTCCGCCTGCTCCCCTGGCTCGACGGGCCGGTCGAGGAACGCGAACACCCGGGACCGGTCCGACGACAGCATGGTCCGCACCGGATGGCCCAGATTCCTCCCGGCCAGCCGAGCAGCCTTGCGCCACCGCTCGACGTTGACAACCTCGGCGACATCGGCCACGAGCGTCTCGCTCACTTCGAAGCTCGGCTGGAGCTCGGTCGCCAACCTCTCGACCGTCCACTTCTCCAGGTTGATCACCGTCATGGCCGAGCCTCTCCGCAGTTGTGATCAATGCGTGATCACGAACTTCACCTCAATACATCTCAGACCGCACCTCAACGCTGTGACCTGCGGTTTCTCCGCCAGAGTGAAGCTCGGGGGGGAGGACTCGAACCCCCAATAACAGGGCCAGAACCTGTCGTGTTGCCGATTACACCACCCCCGAAGGTGGGCGAGAGGACTCTAGCCGGACAAGCGGCGAAGGGCGGACCGCAGCCGGGCGATCGTCCGGTCCCGGCCGAGCGCCTCCAGCGACTCCCACAACGGCGGCCCCACCGCCCGACCGGTCACCGCCAGGCGGACCGGTCCCTGCGCCTTGCGGACCTGCTCGACGCCGGCGTCGGCGCCCGCAGCGGCGGTCGCCTCCTGGATGGACCGGGCGTCCCAGTCGATCTCGGCGTAGCGGGCGGCGGCCGCCTCGAGGATGGCGGCGAACTCGGGGGTCTTCGAGACGGCCTTGGCCCATTCGGCCTCGTCGAGCACCGGCTCGGGTCGGTAGAGGAAATCGGTGAGCGTGTACACCTCGGCGAGCGTGCGGGCGCGCTCTTGCACCAGCGGGGCGATCGGTTCCCACCTGTCGCGAAGCCACGTCTGGGCCCGCTCGACGAGCTCGCCTGGGGGAAGCGAGCGGAGGTACTCGGCGTTGACCGACTGCAGCTTCACCTCGTCGAACTTGGCCGGGGCGCTCTTGACGTCCTCCAGGCGGAACTCGGCGATCATCTCGTCGACGCCGAGGATCTCCCGCCCGCCTCCCGGCGACCATCCGAGCAGGGCGAGGTAGTTGCGCAGCGCCTCCGGCAGGTAGCCCTCGTCGCGGTAGTCCTCGACGGCGACCTTGTCACGACGCTTGGAGAGCTTCTTGCCCTGGGCGTTGTTGATGAGCGGCAGGTGGGCGAAGGCGGGCAGCGGCCCGTAGCCGAGCGCCTCCCAGAGGAGGATGTACTTGGTGGTGTTGGTGAAGTGGTCCTCCCCGCGGATGACGTGGGTGATGCCCATGTCGGCGTCGTCGACGACGTTGGCGAGAATGAAGAGCGGGTCGCCGTTGGACTTCCTCACTCCGAAATCCTCGAGCGTCTCGTTCCGGACAGGCTTGGAGTCGCGGACGATGTCTCGGAAAAAGGTCTCCCCTTCGCGCGGTGTCCTGAACCGCAGCATCCGGCCGGGGGTGGGTTCGAGCCCCCGGTCCCTGCAGTGGCCGTCGTAACCGGGCGGCCCGCCCCGCGCCCGTGCCCGCTCCTGGATCTGCTCGGGTGTGCAGTCGCACGCGTAAACGGCGCCCGCCGCGACCAGCCGGTCGACCGCCTCGGCGTAGAGCCCGGCGCGCTGGGACTGGAAGTAGGGTCCTTCGTCCCAGGCGAGGCCGAGCCAGAGAAGCGCCCGTTCGATCCCCGCGACGTGCTCGGGCCGGTTGCGGGCGGCGTCGGTGTCCTCGATGCGCAGGATGAAGACGCCCCCCTGCTGGCGGGCGAACAACCAGTTGAACAGCGCCGTCCTGCCCGTCCCCACGTGGAAGTAGCCCGTCGGCGACGGGGCTATCCGGACCCGCGGAGCGGGAGGCACCTAGCTGGCGAGGAGGTCGTGGGCGTCGCCGCCCACGAGCTGGCGGCGCAGCTTGCCGATGGCGTCGCGTTCGATGCGCCGGACCCGCTCGGCGGTCAGCTGCAGCGCCTCACCGACCTCGCCCTGGGTGCGAGGCTCGCCGCGGTCCAGCCCGTAGCGCAGGCGCAGCACCTGGCGCTCCTCGTCGGAGAGGCGGGTGAGGAACCGGGCGACCTCGTCGGGGAGCATGCTGCTGGCGACCGCCTCGAAGGGCGACTCGGCGGCACGGTTGACGACCAGGTCCCCGAGGCTGGTGTCGCCGTCCTCGCCGACGGCCACGTCGAGGCTCATCGGGTCGCTGTCGTAGCGGAACAGCTCGGCGATGACAGCCTCGGTCGTCTCCATCGCCTCGGCCAGCTCGGCGAGGGTGGCCGGGCGCCCCAGGCGGACCTCCATCTCGGCCTGCAGCCGCCGGGCGCGGCGGATCTCGTCGCCGACGTGTGCCGGCACGCGCACCGTGTGGGCGGTGTTCTCGACCGCCCGGCCGATGGCCTGGCGGATCCACCACGTGGCGTAGGTAGAGAACTTGAACCCTTTGCGCCAGTCGAACTTCTCGACGGCGTGGATCAGCCCGAGGTTGCCCTCCTGGATGAGGTCGCCGAGGGGCAGGCCGGACCACTGGTACTTCCTGGCGACGGAAACGACCAGCCGCAGGTTGGCGTTGATGAACTGCGTGGTCGCCTTCTCGGCCTCCCGCACCGCCTTGTTGAGCCGGCGCTTCTCCGCAGCCGGCACCTTCTCCCCGCTCTCCAGCCGGGCGCGCGCCGCTTGGCCCTCCTGGATCACCTGGCCGAGACGCATCTCGTCGGCCTTGGTGAGGAGCGGGAAGCTGCCGGCCTCGTCGAGGTAGAGGCCCAGCAGATCGGGGGTGTAGGAAGAAGTCTGATTCATTGCAATGAGAGACAACCAGCGGGGGCTCGGTATTATGCCGTACCGGCGGCCCCCCGGCATGTGACTCTTGACACATTGCCGACGCGGACAGGAGGGAGCATACCCATGGACGATCCGTATACGCAGCCGTCGAAGCTCGGGGACGGCGATCTCGTCGGTCTCATCGACAATCTCGTGGCCGAGGAGCACCGGCTCGAGCGCGACCACGCCGGCGAGGGTCTCGACGAGGCCGGCCGGGAGCGCCTTCGAGACCTGGAGGTGAAGTTGGACCAGGCATGGGATCTTCTTCGACGCCGGAGGGCCCGCCGTGATGCCGGCATGGACCCCGACCAGGAAACCCTGCGCGATCCGGACATAGTGGAGAAATACCAGCAATGACCAGCCGGCACGAGGCCGAGGTCGTCGAGGCCGTACCCAA
The DNA here is from genome assembly GCA_035294145.1 of Candidatus Dormiibacterota bacterium. Classification (GTDB taxonomy): domain Bacteria; phylum Chloroflexota; class Dormibacteria; order Dormibacterales; family Dormibacteraceae; genus CADDZO01. Next base: position 5,788 of record DATGLL010000106.1, read on the forward strand.
GCAGCTCCTGGTGGGCGGCGAATGGCGCCCCGCCACGGGCGGGGGGACCTTCCCGGTGGAGGACCCCGCCACCGGAGAGACCCTCGCCGAGGTCGCCGACGGCCAGCCCGAGGACGCCCTGGCCGCCCTCGCCGCCGCCCACGAGGCCCAGCCCGGCTGGGCTGCCACCGCCCCGAGGGAGCGGGGCGAGATCCTGAGACGCGCCTTCGAGGCCCTCACGGCCAAG
>DATGLL010000107.1:0-5216 GCA_035294145.1 Candidatus Dormiibacterota bacterium
CTTCTTCCCCTGGTGGCTGGTCATCATGGCCTGCATCGCCTTGCTGCTGCTGCTCTTCGCCATCGTCGAAGTGTGGAGGCACCGCCGAGAGCTTCGCCAACGGGCCCGCGCCGCCCGCGAACGCCGCCGAGCAGTCCGCGCCTTCAAACGCCAGCTCGACCAGCCCCCGGGCCCGGATCCCCGCCGCGAGCGCACCCCCACCGCCCGGCGCTGACCGGCCACCCACTACCCCGCCCTCCGCACCAGCCCCAAAGATTTTCTTGAGGGAACGTCGCGCCGCTTCCGCCAGCGGGGATAAGGGAACATCGCTCATCGACCGCTCTTCCAACCCCCAAGATACACTTGGGTATGCGTCCCGGCGCCCGGGTGGAGCTGGTGGAGCTGGAGCTGCTGGTCTCCGTGGCGGAAACCGGCAGTCTCGGCCAGGCCGCGGCGCGCCATGGCCTCACCCAGCCGGCCGTGAGCATGCGCATGACCGGGCTGGAGCGGGCGCTTGGCCTGCAGCTGCTGCGGCGCCACCCTTCCGGTACCCGCCTCACTCCCGCCGGGCAGGAGGTGGTGGCCGCGGCGCGAAGTGTCCTCGCTGCGGCCGGCGAACTGGAAAAGGCTGCCGGCCGCCTCAGGGCGGAGTCCTCCTCGCAGCTGCGTGTGGCCGCCTCGTTCACCGTGGCTGAGCACCTGGCCCCCTCCTGGATAGCAGCCCTTCGCTCCGAAGCCCCCGATGTCGCCCTGTCGCTGGAGGTCCTCAACTCCTCTGGGGTCCTGGCGGCGGTCGACGAAAGACGGGTCGACATCGGCTTCGTCGAGGGCGTGGAACGCGAGCTGCCCGGCATGCGCTCGGAGATCATCACCAGCGACGAGCTGGTGGTAGTGGTCGCTCCCAGCCATCCCTGGGCGAGAAGGCACCAGCCCCTGAGCGGCGAGGAGATTGCTCGCTCCGAGCTGATCGTCCGAGAGCACGGCTCTGGGACCAGGGCAGTCCTCGAGCAGGCCCTGGAACCGTGGGGGGGGATCCGCTCCCGCCTGGAGCTGGGCTCGACTTGGGCCCTGCTGGCGGCTGCCCGCCGGGGGGAAGGAGCTGCGGTGCTGAGCCGCCTGGCCGCCTCCGCAGACCTCGAGTCGGGCACTCTCCGCCTGGTGGAAGTGGAAGGGGTGAACCTGAACAGGAACATTCGTGCAGTGTGGTCCGCCGACAGGCGCCTGGCTCCCCTCGCCCGCCGCCTCCTCGACGCGGCGACGGCACGCCACCAGTGAGCCCTCCCCAGCTCCCAAGCAGCTCTTATGAGTCCCCAAGCCGAGTCCCCTTAGCGGGTCACCTCTGCCACCGCTAGGGTCGCCGAACATGACCACGGTCGCAGAGCAGAGCCACGTCACCCCCGCGTCCCCGCGGTGGGTGAAGGTCCTCGACCAGACCCGATGCATCGGCTGCCACGCCTGCACCACCGCCTGCAAGAGCGAGAACTCGGTCCCGATCGGGGTCACCCGTACGTACGTGAAGTCGGTGGAGGTGGGAACGTTCCCCCAGGTGAGGAGGAGCTTTCAGGTCACCCGCTGCAACCAGTGCTCGGACGCTCCCTGCGTCGCCGCCTGCCCCACCGAAGCGATGTACCGACGCCCGGATGGGATCGTGGACTTCGACAAGTCCATCTGCATCGGCTGCAAAGCGTGCATGGCCGCCTGTCCCTACGACGCCATCTTCATCAACCCCGAAGACCATTCGGCCGAGAAATGCAACTTCTGCGCCCACCGGCTGGAGGTCGGTCTCGAGCCGGCTTGCGTCACCGTGTGCCCCACCGAAGCAATCCTGGTCGGGGATCTCAACGACCCGTCCTCCAAGGTCGCTCGGATAGTGCAGCGAGAAGCGGTCGCCGTCCGCCGCCCCGAGAAGGAGACCCGCCCCGGCCTCTATTACAAGGGTGCCCACCAGGCGACCCTGGATCCGCTTGCAGCCCGCCGCCCCGACGGGGGCCTGTACGCCTGGGCGACCCAGGGGGACACCTCGGACGCCCAGTTGGTCGCCGCCGGCCACCCGTACCACCACAACTCCTCGGCTGCCGCCCTCGTCTCCTACGACATCCCCCACCACGCCCCCTGGGGATGGCGGGTCAGCCTGTACACCTGGACCAAGGGCATCGCCGCCGGAGCGCTGGGTATCGCCGTGCTGCTCGGCTACATCAGCCAGCTGAGCTTCTCCTCCGCTGTGATCAGGTATGCCGCTCCGTCCCTGGCGCTCGCCTTCCTGGCGGTGACCGGTGTGCTGCTCATCTGGGACCTGAAGCACCCGATGCGCTTCTACCTGATCTTCACCAGGCACCATTGGCGATCCTGGCTGGTGCGAGGCTCGTTCGTGATCGGCTTCTACGGTGCTGTCGCAACCGCCTTCTTAGTGGCGGGCATACTTGGCGGCACCGGGGCCATCACCACTGGCCAAGCCGATCTCGCCGAAAAGGTGATCGGCGGGTTCGCGCTAGCCGGCGCGGTCGGCACCGCCTGTTACACCGCGTTCCTATTCGCCCAGGCCAAGGCCCGGGACCTCTGGCAGAGCCCCCTCCTGCCCCCCCACCTCGCCGCGCAGGCGGTCCTCGTGGGAGCAGCCTCCCTGCTTCCCTTCGCGTACGGGGGGCTCGCTCCGAGCCTAGGCGTTCACGCCCTTGAAGTGACCATCGCCCTGGCCGCCGGAGCCCACTTGCTGTTCGTGGCCGGTGAGCTGACCCTCACCCATCCCACGGCTCACGCCCACCTCGCCGCCGCGCACATGGTCCGCGGCCGCTACGCAGCTTTCTTCTGGGTCGGGGTGGTGCTGGTCGCAGCCTCGCTCGCAGCCCCTTGGATAGGGGTGGCCGCCGTACCCCTCGCCCTCATCGGCCTGGTCGCCCACGAGCACGCATACGTCCAGGCGGGGCAGTCCGTTCCGTTGGCTTGAAGGAAAGGGTTCCCATGACCGCAGCGGACAAGCCAGGCACCGGAAAGCTGGGCTCAGCCGAGCTAGCCGAGCTCGGAAACCGGGTTTCCGCAGCCAGGGCTGCCACCGAAGCCCGCGGGGAGACCTTCTACCAGGGGGCTTCAGGAACGTTCCTGGCCGCCTTCCCTCCCCCGGAACGCTGGGACGACTGGGTCGAGCTCGACTCCCGGGAATGGCCGCGACGGGTCGAGCACCATTCGATGCTGGTGCCGACGACCTGCTTCAACTGCGAGTCGGCGTGCGGCCTGCTCGCCTATGTCGACCGGGAGACCCTCCAGGTGCGAAAGTTCGAGGGAAACCCCAAGCATCCAGGATCCCGAGGGCGTAACTGCGCCAAAGGGCCCGCCACCATCAACCAGGTGACCGATCCCGACCGGATCCTGTACCCCCTCAAGCGCGCCGGCCAGCGGGGAGAGGGCAAGTGGGAGCGGGTCAGCTGGGACGAGGCGCTCGACACCATCGCGGCCCGGCTCCGCAAGGCCATCGTGGAGGACCGCCAGAACGAGATCATGATCCACATCGGCCGGCCGGGAGAGGACGGCTTCACCGAGCGAGTTCTCGCCTCGTGGGGAGTGGATGGCCACAACAGCCACACCAACGTCTGCTCCTCGGGCGGTCGTACGGGCTTCCAGTTCTGGACCGGAATCGACCGCCCGAGCCCCGACCACGCCAACGCCAAGGTCATCTTCTTGATCAGCTCCCACCTGGAGACGGGCCACTACTTCAACCCGCACGCGCAACGGATCACCGAAGCGCGCGCCCGGGGAGCCAAGGTGATCGTGGTCGACACCCGTCTCTCCAACACCGCGACCCACGCGGACTACTGGCTGTCCCCCCAGCCGGGATCGGAGGCGGCGATCAACCTGGCGATCGCCCGCCACATCCTCGAGACCGGTCGCGCCAACTGGGAGTTCATCCACGACTGGTGGAACTGGAGGGAGTACCTGGCCGCCTGCAGACCCGATGGGCCCCAGGACTTCGAGACGTTCCAGGAGCTGCTACGCGAGGAGTACCGCTCCTTCACCTTCGAAATGGCCGCCGCCGAGTCCGGTATCGATCCGTCGGTGATCGCCGAGGTGGCCGAGGTGGTGGCGGGTGCCGGCACTGCTTTCTCCTGTCACTCGTGGCGATCGGCGGCGGCCGCCAATCTGGGGGGCTGGCAGGTGAGCCGCACCCTCTTCTTCTTGGCGGCCCTCCTCGGGGCGGTCGCCACCCCCGGAGGCACCTTCCCCAACGCCTACAACAAGTACGTCCCCCGGCCGATACACGTCCCGCCCCACCCCAAGGTGTGGCAGGACCTGTCCTGGCCGCTCGAGTACCCCCTCGCCCAGAACGAGATGAGCTTCTTGCTCCCTCATTTCCTGAAGGACGGCCGGGGCCGGATCGACACCTACTTCACCCGCGTCTACAACCCGGTGTGGACCAACCCCGACGGCATGACCTGGGTGGAGGTCCTCTCCGATCCCGACAAGGTGGGCTGCTATGTGGCGCTCACCCCGACGTGGAACGAGTCGGCCTATTTCGCCGACTGGGTGCTACCCATGGGGCACGGGTCCGAAAGGCACGACACCCACTCCTACGAGCAGTACGACGGGCAGTGGCTCGGCTTCCGCCAACCGGTGCTTCGCGCCGCCCGTCAGCGCATGGGGGAGGCTGTCGCCGACACCCGGGACGTCAACCCGGGGGAGGTCTGGGAGGAGAACGAGTTCTACATGGAGCTGTCCTGGCGCATAGACCCCGACGGCAGCCTCGGCATCCGCCAGTACTACGAGTCGAAGTCGGAGCCCGGGAAGAAGCTGACAGTCGACGAGTATTACGGGTGGATGTTCGAGAACTCCGTTCCTGGGCTACCCGAAGCCGCAGCAGCCGAAGGTCTCACCCCGCTCGAGTACATGCGTCGCTACGGGGCTTTCGAGATCACCCGCGGCCAGGGTCCGATATACGCCTCGGAGGTACCACCCGAGGAGCTGGAAGACGTGGAGGTCTCCGAAACGGGCAGGGTTTACACCTCCAAGCCCAAGCCTCCGTCCACCAACATCGTCCCGACCGGTGATCCCCCCGCAGAGGGTGGGCGCCGGCCTGTTGGGGTGATGGTCGGCGGAAAGATCAGGCGAGGCTTCCCCACCCCCTCAGGGCTGCTCGAGTTCTACTCCACGACCTTGGCCTCCTGGGGTTGGCCGGAGCACGCCATACCGGGCTACATCAGGTCCCACGTCCACCCCGCCAACCTGGCTCCCGATCAGATGGTGCTTCT
>DATGLL010000108.1:0-2994 GCA_035294145.1 Candidatus Dormiibacterota bacterium
CGTTCTCGCGGATGCAGCAGGTGTTCAGGACTATGACATCGGCAGTGTCGGCATCGGCGCAGGCCTCCATCCCGTCCGCCTCGAGCAGGCGGGCGATGCGCTGCGAGTCGTGCTCGTTCATCTGGCAGCCGAAGGTGCGTAGGTGGAAGCGGCGTGCCGGCACGACCCCCATTCTACGTAGCGCCCCTCCCCTGCCCGCTCGGAAGCTCAGAGGGGAGGCTGAGGCTCGTCGCCGGGGTGCGTGGGTTCGGCGGTCACAGCGAGCTCCGGCGGTGGCGCCCCGGTGGGAGCGGCGAACTGGGACGCAGAAGGGTGGAGCTCGGAGGATTCGACGTGCAGCCTGATGGCGGTCCGGCTCTCGCCGTCTATCTGTATGTCGGCGAAGGTGGGGCGGCACGTGAGGTCCATGCCCGAGGTGGCCATGTAGCCGCGGGCGATGGCCACCGCCTTGATCGCCTGGTTGAGCGCTCCCGCGCCGACCACCTGGATCTCGACTGAGCCGTGGCTGCGCACCACGCCGGCCAGGGCGCCGGCCACCGAGTTGGGATTGGACTTGCTTGAGACCTTCAGAACCTCGATCACCGTCATCTCCCAGCTCCAGCCCTTCTAGAAGCGGCAGCCGGCCCTTGGGGCTTTCAGACTTGTTCGACCCCTTCGGGCCGTCTCCTGCCCTTAGTCTAGGTATGTCCGGATGGGCGGGGCGAGGATCGTCGCGTCCGGCCGGCAATGTCAGTCGTCGAGGGCGATCGGCTCGTCGTCGCGGGGGTCCAAGCCGATCGGGACGTCGCTGGCGGCGGACTGTCCCACGCCGACCTCCTGGCGGACCTTCTCGGAGATCTCGATCATCACCTCCAGGTTCTCGGCCAGAAAGCTCTTGGCATTCTCCCTGCCCTGACCGAGCTGCTCCCCCCCATAGGTGTACCAGGCCCCGGACTTCTTGATGATGCCCAGGTCGACGGCCACGTCGATGAGCGAGCCCTCCCGGCTGATCCCCTTGCCGTACATGATGTCGAACTCGGCTTGGCGGAACGGGGCCGCCGTCTTGTTCTTGACCACCTTCACCCGGGTGCGGTTCCCGATTATCTCCGCGCCCTCCTTGATGGATTCGATCCGACGGATGTCGAGACGGACCGAGGAGTAGAACTTCAACGCCCGGCCGCCCGGCGTGGTCTCGGGGCTGCCGAACATGACGCCGATCTTCTCGCGCAGCTGGTTGATGAAGATGGCGATGGTGTTGGACCTGTTCAGCGTGGCTGTCAGCTTGCGCAGGGCCTGCGACATGAGCCTGGCTTGCAGCCCGACGTGCGAGTCGCCCATGTCACCTTCGATCTCGGCGCGGGGGGTCAGCGCAGCGACCGAGTCGATCACGATCACGTCGAGGGCCCCGGAGCGGATCAGCATGTCGGCTATCTCCAGCGCCTGCTCGCCGGTGTCCGGCTGGGAGATGAGGAGGTCGTCGACGTTCACCCCGATGGCCCCGGCGTACACGGGGTCCATGGCGTGCTCGGCGTCGATGTAGGCGCAGATCCCACCATTGCGCTGGGCCTCTGCCACCACGTGCATGGCGAGCGTGGACTTGCCGGAGGACTCGGGGCCAAAGATCTCGACGACCCTCCCCCGGGGGAGGCCCCCGATGCCAAGCGCTATGTCGAGCGACAGCGCCCCCGTCGAGATGACGTCGATCTGCATGCCCACGTTGTCGCCCATGCGCATGATGGCACCCTTGCCGAACTGCTTCTCGATCTGGCCCATGGCCATCTCGAGGGCCTTGTCACGCTCCACCGTCTTGCTTCCTCTCACTCTGCCGGCTGGACTCTGCCGGGTTGGACTTTTGCCGGTTGGACGGTCCTGACCCTACGAGGGGGGTGTGACGGCCATCCCCCTCGAAGTTGCAAGCTTGTCGTTCGCCGGCCGACAATACCCCCAAACACACGTTCGGGTGGTGGACCCTCGACCGCGCGGAGGGTGGTCTCTACTTGTCACCGTACAAGACCACCTTCTTTGGCCAAGCCTCACGCGTTTACGCAGGTGGATGGCCCTTTGCTCCGGTTGCCGTCGCTGGGGACCGTGTTGCGACGGAGCCCTGGTGAGCCACCTGTCCATCCGACGGACCCGCTGGTTGCCAGTTTGCCGGTGCAGCGCCGTCTCGGATCCGACGGGGTGGCCGCATTGGTAGCTGCCTACCGCGAGGGCGTCTCTGGCGAGGACTTGGCAGCGACCTTCGGGGTGAACCGGACGACGGTCCTCGGGCACGTCCGACGTAACGGGGTCCCCAAGCGGGATCGGCGGGCGCTACGAGGAGCCGACCTCGATCGGGCGATCGAGCTGTACGCCGAGGGGCGGTCAGGCGACTGGGTCGCAGGGAGTTGGAGGTGGCGGCGAGCACGGTGCGCCAGTCCTTGAAAGATGCCCGTGTCACGTTGCGGCCGAAGGGAGGACGACGTCGAAAGGGCCGTGAAGCTCTACGCCGAAGGGCGATCTGCGCACTGGGTAGCTGCCGAGCTGTGGGTAGCGCCGAGCACGGTGCGGCCTGCCTTGAAGGACGCCGGCGTCACCCTGCGATCAAGGGGACTGCAACCTACCGCCGGCCGATAGGACCTGCTACGAAGCCCTCAGGGCAAGCGGTGGCTATCGCTTCTCGGACGGCGAAGCCGGCTGAACGGGCGGCTTTTGGCCCTTCTCGATATAGCCGATGAGATCCTTGTTCGGCCGAAAGGGAGGCGGCTCAGGCCGGCTCTTCGCCGGTTGCGGGACTGGTGCGCTTTGAGGCGCCTTGTCCTCAGGCATGCAAGCGACCTCCCATTGGAGTGAGTATACCGGCGACGACCAGGGTGGCAGCGGTGGCCAACGAGCCGACGGCGCCACGAACCCGCCATCCCTTCTGCCTGACCAACGCCGCAGCCTCCTTGACCATCACGATCTGGGTGTCCAGCAACTCCAGGCGCGTTTCCGCCTCCGACGCGGTGAGGTTGGCCTGCCGGAGTCGCTCCACCT
>DATGLL010000109.1:0-13824 GCA_035294145.1 Candidatus Dormiibacterota bacterium
CAAGGAACAGCGCCGAGCGCGGCTCCAGGCCCATCTCGCCGCCCTCCGGCGCCACGAGATCCCTCGGCTCACCACCCGGCTGGCCCCCCCCACGGCCGGATCGTGGGGGAGGGGCTGGACGCCGCCGGCAGGCTGCGCCAGAAGGGGATCCCTGGGGCGCGGGCGCGGCGCCGGGGACCGGCCGAGGCGGCCCTGGCCGAGCTCCGCCGGCAACTCCGGTACCAGACCCCCTGGTACGGCTCGGAGGTGGTGGAGGCCGAGCGGTGCTTTGCCAGCTCGAGGACCTGCCATGGCTGCGGCTTGGTCCAGGACCTCGGGTGGGCCGAGCACTGGAGGGGTGACGGCGGTGGGGCGCGCCATCGGCGCGATGACCACGCCGCGAGCAACCTGGCGAGGTATCGGCCCGGGGCACCCCACCAAGCTGGCTTGGTGGGGGCCCCGCCCGTCGGCTCAGTTGGAGCCTCCGGGAGGCGCAGAGCCGCGGTCAGGGGGCCCCACGAGGCCGGCCTCGTGGGGTCCCCGGTGAGACCCGGGCCTCCCGGGCACGCGGCGAGGAGGCGCGAAGCCCGCGAGGGGAACCCCGTGAGGGGTGCCGCATGGGACGATCGCTTGCTCAGCGGCAACGGAGCCCGGTGTGGTCGCCGACGAAGCCCGGCGCGGAGGCGGCGATGCCCTCCACGCTGATCGCCAGGCCGAGCGTCACTTCGGAGGTGGTGCCGATGTGACCGGGCAGGTGCCCTGACCCAGCACCACCAGCGCGCTGGTGGGGATGAAGGGCGCGAGGCCGATCAGCGCCACCAGGGTTGTGGCCGCCGGGAGGCGGACGAGCCCCAGCGTCAGGGGCGCCGCCGGCAGGCTGGCGACGGCCATCGCCCGTGGGTGAGCGATCGGCGAGGTGACCGCCGACCACCGTTCCCGTCGCCCCGCAAGGAGCCCCATGGTGGTCAACGTGTCCCCGTCCGCGGCCCGTGGCTGGCCGAGCACCCTGATCCAGGAGAGCGAGATGAGGGGAGCGAGCCCGTAGAAGGGGATGGCCTGGCTGCCCAGCGCCAGTGTAGGGCGACGGGAGGCTCGCCAGCGGTCGCTGCCGGCGCGGGAGGACGGGCTGGCGTCGGGGGGCGCCCGATCCGGTCGGGACCGGCAGGTAGGTGAGTCGCGGCCATGGGTGGCGTCATTCCCATAGCCATCGGGGGAGGCCCAGGAGAGATCGACGAGTGCCACGGCGCACCTACGTCCCACGGTGCGGCTCGCACCTGGGGACATCCGAGACCCAGGAGGCCCATCCGGGACGTGGCCGGCTGACGCGCCCTCCCCCGAGGCCTGCGCCCCAACCGCGATTCCCATCGCCTCTCCCCTCCCAGACCTGCTCGGTCGGTCAGCCGTACGTGTTCCAGTAGTAGAGGCGGGTCAGCCAGAGCTGGTCGGCACGAATCGCCGCCGCCAGATGGTCAACGGCGGTGACGTAGTCGGCGTCATGGTTGTAGCGGTAGACGGCCTGGTCGTAGTTCTCAGGGGCACCGGCGTCACGCAGGAAGCGGGCCGCCGCCAGGATCGAGTCGTGAGGGCTCATGATGTCACCACCCTGCCCGAACTCGTGCCAGGTCGATGGGAGGAACTGCATCGGCCCCAGGGCCCCAGAATCGGAGGGGCCGTCGTTGCGACCGAAGTCGGACTCGACGTAGTTGATGGCAGCAAGGTAGGTCCAATCGATACCCTGGCTCGACCCCGCCGACTGGTAGTCCTGGAGGAGCTCGTCGAGCGGAGCCGCTCCATCAAAGGGGCGGAGCTCGCGAGGGGTCATCTGGCTGGGATCGTCGATCCCACCCAGTCGCCACAGGGCGCGCAGTCCCTGGACGGCGTCGGGGAGGCCCGCGGTCCGAGCCCCGGATACCTGCCGGAGGAAACCTTGCTCCTGATCTTGATGGCCTGCCAGCCAGTACACGACCGCTTGCTCGGATCGGAGGGCCTGGCGCTCGTCGAACTGTGCCTGCTCCACCTGCAGCCACTGTCGCACCTGGTCCACGGCAGCAGCCGGAGGCGGTTCCGCCTCCAGGGAGGCGACGCGTGCCGAGGCGGCGGCCATCGCCTGCTGGGCGCCGAGGAACTGCTGAGCCTCCCGACCGACCGAGGTGGCGGGGACGGCGAGCGGTAGCAACGGGGCCAGCGAGAGGGCCGCGGCCACCAGACGGAGGGAACTCAGGCGGTCCTCACCTGCTCGACCTCGGCTGGCCGGGGGGTTCGGGCCAGCTCCTCGGTCTGGGAGAGCGGAACGACCGGCATGTCCTCGGGATAGGGATCGTCCTCGGTGGGGAAGCGTAGCCCTACCGAGTCGAGGAGGCCCTTGATCTCGTCGCCGACCAGCTCACCCTGGGCGATCAAGGCCTCGGCGGCTTGGTCGATTGCCTCCTGGTTCACGTACATCAGCCGCCAGCAATCGATGTAGGCGGAGCCCAGGATTTGGGCCACCGTCCGCCGGGAGAGGGGGTTGCGAAGCACGGTCGAGATCGGGTTCTCGACCCCGAAGGCGCCCCCTGCCTCAGCGGCCGAGATCAGGGTCTCACCGATGCCGACTGCCTTGCGGGCGAGGTGGGGCGGCAGTTGCTCCCCGCCCATGCCAACCAGGCCCGCCATGATGCATGCTGCCCGGGTGGACATGGCCAGATCGCTTGAGACGCCGCTCGAGTTCTCGCCGTAGAAGACCCGCTCGGCGGCGATGGCGCCCAGGCTGTGACGGACGTCGGCTGCCCACTGCGACCGAAAGCGGATGAACTGCTCCTGCTCCTCGATCGAGCGGTGATGGCCCAAGCTGTCGCCACGCATCCTGATCGAGAGGCGCACGTGGGCGTGCTCCGGCTTGTAGAAGTGGGCGGCGACGGCGTGGCCCAGCTCGTGCCGGGCAACCGCGATCTTGTCCCGTTCGCTGTACTCCACCGGCTGGGCCAGGCCGGCCTCGATGTTGCCCATGGCCTCGCGCAGGTCGCGCCAGGTGAAGTACGAACGCCCGTCCTCGAAGGCGTACATGAGGGCCATGGAGAGCGCCTGCTCGATCATGGCCGGCGAGTATCCCTCGGTGATGCGCGCGAACTCCTCGCGCCGCGACGGGGTGTCCAGCTCGGGGTCGTGCGCCTTGCGACTGAAGTAGAGGTCAGCGATGTCCTTGCGGTCGGCGCGGTTCGGCATCCGGAAGGTGATGATGCGGCCGAAGCGCCCCGGGCGGGTCACCGCCTCGTCCAGCACAGAAGGTCGGTTGGTGGCCCCGACGAAGAAGAGGTTGTAGCGAGGTGGCCGCAGCTGGGGGACCCGCAGAGGGATGCGCGTCCCGTTGACGCGGATCTCACGGGGCAGGAACAGCCCGTCCAAGGTGACGTTGACCATCCGTCGGAAGGTCTTCTTCAGCCACCCTGGGTTGTCCAGGCCGTCCATCTGGACCAGCAGCATGTTCAGGCCCAGCTGGTAGCCGCCGAAGATGCCGCCCAGGCCGCCGACGCCACCGCCGCCCATCCCGGCGCGCCGCTGGCCGAGGGCGTCGAACTCGTCGATGAAGATCGTGCAGCCGCCCCAGCGCTTGGCCTTCTTCTTCGCGGCCCGAACCGTCATCCAGACCGCCACCATGTCCATGCCGATGAACATGCCGTTGTAGGCGGCGCCGGAGCTGACGATGATCGGGATGTGCATGCTCGAGGCGATGGCCTTGGCCAGCATCGTCTTGCCTGTGCCCGGCGGCCCCACCATGAGCACGCCGCGCTCGCGCTTCCCGCCCGCCTTGACGTAGTTGCGGCCGTGCTCGATGAGATGCAGGATGCGCTTCATCTCCTCGACGGCCGCCTTCTGCCCGCGGACGTCCTCCAGCTTCACCTCGTAGTTGGCGTCCCCCGGCTCCAGCGTCTCCCGACCGAGCCGTGAGAAGAGCACGAATGGCCCGAAGAAGAGCATGAAGTTGGCCAGGAAGAGCGCGCCCAGCTGGACCACCAGGAGGAGGGCCTGCCCGATCAGGTTCCCCAGCAGGCCAAGGGCGTCGGGGAAGCTCAAGCCGTAGAAGAGGTACGCGCCGCCGAAGTACAGCACACAAAGGGCGCCGATCGGTGTGACGCGCCGCCAGAAGATGTAGCGGTTGGTCTCCAGGGTCCGCTTGTCGGCGTCGCTTTCCTCCGGCAGCTTCTCGCGCAGCACCAGCGACCGTCGGACCCAGCTCAGGAGCCCTCTCAGGATGACCACTGCTGCCAGCGCGAAGAGCAGTGCGCCGATCGCGCTCCAGTGCATGAGGAGGAGCCCGTAGGCGAACGATGAGCTTCCGATCAGGAGCGCGAGGATCCAGAAGGCAATCATGGTTGTACCCGCACTATACGCCTGGCCTGGCGTGGTGCCGTCAACGTCTTGTTAATGATGCCTCGCCAAGGGGGCCGGTGGGAGGGACGGGGCCTTGGTCTCTCCCCTCACTTCTCCTGGTGCCGAGGGGGCGGCTCCGCCGCCAGGCGGGCAGCGGCCGCCGTCATCATGCGGACGCCGGTCGCGAGCGATCCCTCGTCGATCCTGAAGGTGGGGGAGTGGTGGGCCGGTGGGACCTCGGCGTCTGGAGGGCAAGCGCCCAGCATGAAGTAGCAGCCGGGGATCCGCGTGAGGAACTCCGCCATGTCGTCGCTGACCGTGAGGGGGGACCCGATGGCGCTAGCCCGGTCTCCGACCAGCTCGCGGCCGAGCTCGAGCACGGTCCGGGTCACGTCCGGATGGTTGCAGAGCGGGAGGGTGCGATGGACCAGGTGAAGCTCCGAGGTGACCTGGAACTCGGTGTCGACCTCGAGCAGCAGGTCCCGCAACCTGCCCAGGGACTCCTCGCGCAGCTCCGGGGTGAAGGTCCGCAGGCTGCCACGGATGACCACCGAGCGAGGCACCACGTTCCAGGCCCCGTCGCTGCGCACGTCCCCGATCGTGCACCGACAGCCCGTCCCCTCGTGCTCGAGGCCCTCTACCACCGTCCCTAGCCGCTCCAGGAGGAAGGCCTGAGCGGAGATCACGTTCCCGGCTTTGCCCATCAGCCCGCCATGCCCGCCCGGCCCGCGCATGGTGATCTGGAAGCCGTCGGACCCGGCCCAGAGCAGCCCCGGGCGGGTCACCACCGTCCCGGCGGGGAGCCAGGAGGCGACGTGGAGGCCGATCGTGACGTCCGGGCGGTGGTGGGCCAGCAGCCCCTTGGCGATCATAGCGCGGGCTCCGCTGACGATCTCCTCGGCTGGCTGGAAGCAGAACAGGAACGACCCGACCAGGGCCTCGGCGTGCTCGACCAGGGTCCGGATGGTGCCGAGAAGGATGGCGGCGTGGGCGTCGTGCCCGCACGCGTGCATCCGGCCCTCGATGGCGGAGGCGAACGCCACGCCCGACTCCTCCTGGATGGGGAGGGCGTCGATGTCGGCTCGGAGCATGACCGTCCGTCCCGGTCTGCCGGTGTCGAGCCGGGCCACGGCCCCGGTCTCTGTCGGGCAGGGCTGCACCGCCAGCCCGAGGGCGCTGAGCTGGGCCTCAAGGAAGCGCGAGGTCTCATGCTCCTCGAAGGAGATCTCGGGCCGCCGATGTAGGTGGCGGCGGATGTCGATGACCTCGTCCAAGACGTGCGCAGAGGGTTGAGGAGCGGGCGCCATGGGCTCACACTACCGGAAGACCCTCGACGCGGACGGCGAAAGGCCAGAGGTCACACGATGGGACGCAGACTATACCCTCGGGACGTGGAGGCGAGGAGCCTGGAGCCCAGGTCGGGCTCCAGCTCGTCGAGCTTCCGCCGTAGGGTCAGAAGGGCGGAGTGGACGGTTGAGCGGGCGGCATCGGGACGGAACAGGCCGGCGGCGATCAGCTCCCCTGCGCTCACTGCCTTGGAGCCCTGAGCCAAGTGGACCATCAGGGCGGTTTGCTGGGAGGTGAGCCGGATTTGCTTCTCGCCCAGGGACACGGTCCGGTGGGTCGGATCGAAGTGGAGCCGGCCGAAGCGGTAGGTGCCCGGCCGTCCCGTGACGCCCTCGACCAGGCGGGCTGCGAGGTCGGAGTAGATGTGGGCCATGGGGACGGCCCCCTTGACGAAGTAGCTGCTGGCCCCGAGCTCGTACGCCCGCCGGATGGCCGAGGCGCTGACCCGGGCCGCGGACAGGACCACCACCGGCAGCCCTGGGTGGTGCTGCCGGAGCCAGCGGAGCAGCTCGAAGCCCGCCTCCTCGCTCTCGTCCAGCACCAGGTCGAGCAACACGCCAGCGACCCGCTCCCGGCTCAGCAGGGAGCGGGCCTCCTCCGGGCCGGCGGCCACCCGAGCCTGGTAGCCAAGGTCGGTGAGGTCGAGCCGCAGCTGCGCTCGCAGGGCTGGCTCGTCCTCGACGATCAGGACGGTGGACCCGAGCACCTCGGGCGGCCGGTAGACGTCCAGACCTGGGGGCAGAGGGGGTGCCGCACGCTCTCGCGTTCTCAACAAGTCGTCGTCAACTCACGTGCAGAGGCGTAAGGACCAATTTGCCAGAATGCGGCGAGGTGGATCTCGGTGCAGGCTCGACGCGCACCACGGTCTTTAGTTGTGCTAATCCTAACCCCTCCTGATCTTGGGTGGTGCCCGGCATCTCCCAGGCCTCTCCCCGTCCTGGGCGCTGCTGGCCTGCGTCGGGGCTGGACACGGTCAGCGGGCCGGCCTGCGGATGGCCGACGGCAGCAGCGCGTAGAGTTCGGCTCGGTCCGTGACCTTGCTCATGCACCCGACCACGTCCGGGTCTTGTCGCCCCGTGGCGAGCGGGTAGGCGCTGTACAGGATCACCGGCACCGGGGTGCCCTGGGCGCGCAGCTCCTCGACCAGCGCCCAGCCGTCCATGGGCTCGGGCAGCATGAGGTCGACGATGGCCACCTGCGGACGCTCATGCCGCGCCAGCGCCAGCGCCTCTTGCGCGTCGCGGGCCACGGCCACGCGGTAGCCGAGCATCCTGAGGTCGGTCTCCAGGATCAGGCGCCAGACGTGCTCGTCATCCACCACCAGCACACAGGAGCCGACGACCTCTCGAGGAGGCGGGGAGAGGGGCTTGGGAGGCTCGAAGGTCACCGCTGTCCGGCCGCAGTATACGGGCTGGGGTCGGGGATGGAGGCTAGGCATGCTCACCGTTGAGTCGGTCCGGGCCAGCGCCGAGGGGCTGGTCTCACGCCTGCTCCGGCTCCTCTCCACCTGCGACACGGAGGCAGGGCTGGTCCAGGTCTTGTACGCCGAGCTGCACTCCCTCTTCGGATACTACGGGGTCGGGCTCCAGGTGCTGGACGGGGAGGACTGGTACCACACCGTGGGCGTCGACCACGGGGTGCTCCAGGACGTGCGTCGTCATCGGGTCTCGGAGTCCGTCTTCGCCGAGTGGTACCGCGACCCCCGCCCGCGTGTCCTGCATCCACGGCCGGTGGAAGAGGTGACCTTCGAGCCCAGTCAAGGCCCTGGCCTCAAGCGTCGGGGCCGGACGCTGATCTGGGTGCCGGTTGCTCACCGGGGCCGCCTGGTCGGAGCGGTCGTCTACCACGCCAGCGAGCGACGGCCGGTGCCCCCGTACGAGCTGGCCTTCCTGGAGGCGGTCCATGCCCAGATCGGGGTCCTGGTCAGGAGCGCCTGCCTGAACGAGCTGACGAGGAACCAGGCGGTGCGCCTGTCCGCCCTGAACGCGATCGCCCGGGCGTTGTCGGCCACGCAGGACGAGGCTGGGGTGCTCGCTGCGCTGGCGAGGACCCTGAACTCCTTGATGCCGGTGGACCGCGTGCAGCTGGTGGTGCCAGGGGAGGACGGTGGGTTCCGGGTGGTCCAGGGGGTGCCCAACCAGTCGCCGCGCTGCTATCGGGTAGGCCGCCGATCGCCCTGTCTGGGCCGGGCCGCCGAGACGCTGGCTCGCGGCGAGGCGGTCCTGCAAGGCGACGGCCCGTCGTCGGCGTGGGTCCCAGTGATCGAGAGCAACCGGGTGCTGGCGGTGCTCTCGGTGCACTCGGAACGGCCTCATGTCTATGGCAGCTCCACCCTGACCTTCCTTGCTCAGGTGGCCGACCAGGTGGCCCTGGCCCTGCGCAACGCTTGGGCCTACGCCGCCCTGACGGAGCAGAGCCGCCGCCTCGCCGTGGCCAACGCGATCGGCAGCCGCCTCGCCTCCAGCCTCGACCGACGATCGATCCTGCGCACGCTCCAGGAGGAGCTGGCCCGGCACCTGGCCTTCGACTGCCTCTGGTTGCTCACCGTCGGCGAGGGGCCGGACGGCGTCATCGCGGAGGGCCATGCCTGTGGCCGGGGGGAGGTGCGTGAGCTGCCCGCCCGCCGTCTGGTCGGCTCAAGCCCAGCCCACGAGGCCTACGCGACCCAGCGCCCGGTGCTGGTGCTGGCCCCCCGTCCGGGCGAGGACGACACCTGGCCTGGGGTGCGGCCCGCTCGCTCGCTGGTCTGGGTCCCGGTCTGCCACGGCGATCGGGTGAGCGCCCTCATCTCCCTACGCTCGCGCCGGCCTTGTGCCTTCGGCCGCTGGCACCTGGAGCTCCTCCAGGACGTGGCCACCCATGTTGGCCTAGCGCTCGCCAACGCCGAGCACTTCAAGGCGGCTCAGGTCGAGCGGCAGCGCCTGCAGGCGTTGCACACGTTGGAGCTGGGGGTGGCCGCGGCCAGCGACGAGCGTGAGATCGCGGACGCGGTTGCCAGCGGCCTCCGGGCCTTCATGGACGCCCGCCTCATAATGCTGATCCTGGAGGATCACCGCGGACGGCTGGCTGGCTACTGCTCCGAGGCTGGCCAGCCGCTGCGCTGTCTACCTCCCGCTCCGCCCGAGGTCGCCCGCTTCTTCGATCGCTTGGTGGAGGGGCGCCTCCCGATCGTGGACCCGATCCCCCAGGAGCTCCAGCCTCCACGGTCGACCCAGGGGTGGCCTGCCTGGTGTCCATTTGCCCCCGATCACGTGGTCCTGGTCCCCCTCTTCGACCAGGGACGAGCGATTGGGGGGCTGTGGGCGCAGCGCGCCAGCGCCTTCGCCCGGGAGGAGGTGCAGCTCCTGGTGAGCGCCGCCCCCGTCGTGGGCATCGCCCTCCACACCGCTCGGCTGCGACGCAGCAACGAGCTGGCCCTCGCCCACTCGGTTCGGATCCAGGAGGTGGCCGCCCTCGCCGGACATGACCTCGCCAGCGTCGTGGCCGGCATCGCCGAGCAGACGAGGACGGCCCTGGAGGCCGTGGGGGCGGCCTGCTGGGCCTTCGACGACGATGGGCGCGTCACCGCCCGGGCGACCTCGGGCGGTCGGAGCGCAGCCCGGGTTCTGAGCTGGTCGGGGCGGACCGCCGCCCGCGGCTGGCGCACGCTCCCGGCGGGCCCGATCTCGGGGCAGCACGGGGACCTGAGCTGGACCTTGATCCCCCTCTGGTACGCCAACCGGCTGGTGGGGGCGCTGGGGGCGGTCCACGCTACCTGGCGCGAGGAGCTGCCGGCCGTCAGCGACTTCGCTCGGCATGCCGGCATCGCCATCGAGAGCGCCCGGCTGGCGGCCGAGACCCAAGGACGCATCCACACCCTGGAGGCGGTGGCGGGGTTCGCCGACCTGGACATCACCCGCCCGGAGCACGCCCGGGCCGAGATGGGTCGGCTGATCGAGCGGGCGCTCTCAGGGGCGGATGGGGCGCTGTGGCTGCTGGAGGGCAGGGAGCTGATCCGCATCTCGGACGACGGCGACGGGGCGCGACCGCCGGTGGCGGTGCCGATCCCGGAGGAGGGGGGAGCCGTGACCGTGGCCGGGCTGCGTCGGTCGCTCCGCGCCGGCGGTCGAAAGGTCGTCGTGGTCCCGGTCGTGGCTGAGGGACGGCTCGCCGGCGTGGTCAGCGCGGCCCAAGAGGCCGGCTCCCGGGTCGAGACCCGCCGGTTGATGGCGGTGCTGGCGGCGCAGGCAGGCCTCGTGCTGGGCCGACTCCAGCTGGTGGCCGCGCTCGACCGGCAGGCCCACATGATGGAGACGGTCCTGCGACATACGCCCGTGGGCGTGGTGCTTGAGGACGCCAGCGGCCGGGTGGTGTTCGCCAACCCGGAGGTGGAGCGCATCTATGGGATCTCGGCGCGGGCGCTGGTCGGCCTCTCGACCCGAAGCTTGCTGGAGCGGCCCGACGTCACCTACCTCAGCGAGGCTGAGAGCGAACCTGACTCTTGGTTGATCCAGCTGGGAGACCGGGGGATGGTCGTGCGCATCCGCCGGATCACGATTCCCTGCGCGGAGGGCCGTGCCAGCCAAAAGCTGACTCTGCACCAGGACGTGACCCGGCGGCAGGCCGCGGCGGAGGCCAAGGACCTCATGCTGCGCGCCATCGGCCATGAGGTGCGCAGCCCGGCCGCTGCCATGCGTTCGACCCTCGCCGGTCTCCTCCAGTGGGGCCAGGTCATAGACCCGGAGCACCGCCACCAGCTCGTCCTCGAGTCCTACCGCCAGTCGGAGCGGTTGCTCAACCTGGTGGAGAACCAGCTCTTGATCGCCAAGTTGGAGACCGGCCGCTTCGAGCCCCGGCCGGAGCCGGTGCCCCTGGCGCGCTGCGTGGAGCAGGTTCTGACCGTGCTCCGCAGCCGCTATGGTGATCGCGTGGACCGAGTAGAGGCCGAGCTGGGCATGAGGAGGTTCGTTGCCTCCTGTGAGCCCACGCACCTGGACCAGGTGCTCAGTAACCTCATCGGCAATGCCCTTGAGCACACCGAGGCGACGAGGGTGGCGGTGACCGCCCGGCGGCAGGATGGCTGGCTTGAGGTGACGGTCGCCGACGATGGGTGTGGGCTCAGCCCGGAACGACGCTCGACGCTCTTCACCAAGGGGGCTCCGGCCGGGCAGAGCCGCTCCCGCGGTGGGCTGGGCCTGGGCTTGTACCTGTGCTGGCTGGTGGTCGAGCGTTCCTTCCAGGGCCGGATCTGGCTCGATCGCACCGGGCCCGAGGGGACGGTCTTCAAGTTCACGGTGCCGGCCGCCAAGGCTGGGGCAAGGACCAGGCGCGGTTGAGCAGGACCGTGGACGACGGAGAGGGGCCGCTGTGGGTCCGGATCGGCGGCGGCCTGGAGGAGGTTCCAGGGGGCGCCTGCCATGGCCCGGCCGATCCCGACTTCCCGCCTCCCGGCGGCCCCTGGATGCCGCTGCGGGTCAGCGGTCGCCTGGTGGGCTGGGGTCGCCCCGGTGTCCTTCCCCGGAGGGCGGCGCGGCGTGCCCAAGAGGAGGGGCAACGTCTCCGCCAGGAGCGACAGGCGTACCTGACCCGCCGGCTCGGCCACAAGCTCCGCTCCGCCGTGCTTGGCCTCCAGGAGTCGGCACGGCTGGCCTCGTTCGGCCGGCCAGAGCTGCTGGAGCTGCTCCATGAGCAGGCGCGGAACGTGGCCCAACGGGCACAGGCGCTTGAGACGGTGGTCCTGGGCTCCAGGGACGCGCCTCGGGCGGTCGTGCTCGGCGCCGTGCTGAACCTGGCCGCCCCAGGGATCGCGTGCTCGCTCCCGGACGAGGCCGTGGTCTGTGCCCCTGAGCCGGCACTGGTCGAGGCGCTCTCGCGGACCTACGAGTGGATGGGAGGCCCCGGCAGCCACATGCGAGCCCATCGGATCGGCCGCTGGTGGTGCATCGACGTTGAGGCGGGCCCGCAGCGCCGGGCCCTCCCCGTGCCCGAGCTCGGCGAGCCGCTGATCCGCTACCTGGTCGACGTCGTGCTGGGGGGCTGGCTGAGCGTCGACGCCCCAGATCAGGTGCGCATCTACCTTCCGGCTGCCTGAGGGCGATCCGCACCCGGGTCCTGGGCTGGCTGAGGCTGGCCCCCGCTGTCGGGGACGGCTCAGGTCGGCAGGCGTCGGCGCAAGAACCCGAGCGTGAGCTCCCAGGCCGCTGCAGCAGCCCGAGGCTGGTGGAACATCGGTGCCAGGTAGTTGTCGAAGGCGTGCCCCGCCTCCGGCTGGACGTGGATCTCGACGTCGTCACGACCCGAGAAGGCGGCCCGGATGCGATCCACCTCCTCCAGGGGCAGGTAGGGATCGGCTGCGCCGAAGTGGAAGAGGACCGGGCAGCGGATCCGTGGCGCCAGGTCGAGGGCGTTGGCGATCCCGGAGCCGTAGTAGAGCACGGCCGCGTCCGGCTGGAAGCCGGCGGTGACGTGGTAGCCGAGGCGTCCCCCCATGCAGAAGCCGATCACGCCCGCTCGGCCACCGGTCTCGGGCAGCTGGCGGAGCGTGGCCAGGGCAGCCCCGGCGTCGGCGACCGCGCGTGGCTCGTCCAGCCGCTGAAGGTACCCGAAGGCGCGCTGCAGGCCCTGCTCGTCGTGCGGGAGGGCGATACCCGGTTCGATCCGCCAGTACAGGTCCGGTGCTAGCACCACGTATCCCAGCTCGGCCAGGGTCTGCGCCCGCCCCCTGATGTAGTCGTTGACGCCGAAGATCTCCTGGAGCAGGAGCAGGCCGGGCCCATGGCCCCGCTCGGGCAAGGCGAGGTGGGCCTCCATGCGGCCCCCGTCGTCGGTGGTCACGGTCTGGCTAGAGGTGTCGATGCTCATGGTCGTGTGATGGGCTGTCGGCATGGTAGCCGAATGTGGGGCAGCTCACCAGGTCACGGGAAGCTCATACAGGCCGCCGGTGATGAGGTCATCGCGGGTCCGCAGCTGCTCCAGGGGGACAGCCAGGCGCAGGGTCGGGAAGCAGGGGATCAACCGCTCGAACGCCGCGCGCAGCTCGACCCGGGCCAGCGGTGCCCCGATGCAGTACCGAGGGCCGTGGCCGAAGGCCAGGTGGGGGTTGGGCTGGCGGGCGACGTCGAACCGTTCCGGCTCTTCGAAGGCCCTGGGGTCGTGGTTGCCGGCGCCGAGGTCGAGCAAGACCGCCTCCCCGGCGTGCAGGGTCGCCCCACCGATCCGGAGCTCCTCTCGCGGATACCGGGGCAGGCCGCCCCCGCCGGTGGTCGAGGCGCGGAGGATCTCCTCGACCGCGGTCGTGACCAGGGAGGGATCTCGAAGCATGGCCATGCGCTGGTCGGGGTTGGTGAGCAGGAGGAGGGCACCCAGGTCGATGCGCGCCACGGTGGTCTCGTGGCCGGCAAAGAGCAGCATCGCCGCCAGCCGGGCCACCTGATCGTCCGGCAACGTGCCCCCCTCGGCCGCGCCCAGGCCCGAGATCACGTCGTCTTGGGGATGGGTGCGCTTGCGGGCCACCAGCTCGCGCATGTACCCGACCAGCTCGGCCAGGGCCGCCTCCGCCCGCGGCCGGTCGTGGAGGTCAGCCATGTCACGCGACCAGAGCCGGAACCGCTCCCGGTCCGTGGCCGGCACCCCCAGCAGCTCGCAGATCACCAGCACCGGCAGGGGAAAGGAGAGGGCCTGGTGCAGGTCGACCGGCGGCGTCCTCCGGGCCAGGTCCGCCAGCAGCTCGTCGACCAGCGCCTCCACCCGGGGCCGCAGGGCCTCCATGCGCCGGGCGGAGAAAAAGGGGGTGAGCAGCCGGCGCAGGCGGGCGTGGTCGGCCGCCTCGGTGTCGTAGTTCTGGAGCGGACCCCCGAACAGGATCGAGTCGCTGAGGCGGGGCGCGCGCTCCGGGTCGGGGCGGGAGCGGCCCAGCCGGTCATCGCCCAGCAGCCGCTTGATCTCCCGGTAGCGGACCACCTGCCAGGCCTCGTCGCCGGTCAGCGTGCGCACCCTGGCCACGGCGCCCCGGGCCTGGAGTTGGCGCAGCCGCGGTGGCGTGGCCAGCGGGTCCGGCCGCGGGAAGGGCAGCGCGGGCAGGTCGTCGGAGGTGCGCATGGTCGGCTCCTCAGGCCCCGGCCACGACCGACCTCGGCGGCACGGCCCATGTGCCCCGAGCGATGGTCCAGACGG
>DATGLL010000110.1:0-12466 GCA_035294145.1 Candidatus Dormiibacterota bacterium
CCAGCCCTTCCCCCACGATCCGGCCGTGGGGTGTGGCCAGCCGGGTGGTGAGCCGAGGGATCCCGTGGCGCCGGAGGGCGGCGAGATGGGCCTGGAGCCGGGCTCGACGCCGTTCCTTGCGCCGGCAGCGATTCGAGCCGCGCCGGCTCCGGGAGAGGGAGCGGGAGCGCCGACGCAGCACGGTCAGGTTCCGGGCCAGCGGGGCCGGGTTGGGCACCCGCTCGATCACGCCCTCGGCGGTGGCCATGGTGGCCAGCCAGCGCACGCCGACATCGACCCCGACCCTCGAGGCCGGATCAGGGTGGCCACGGTGCGGGGCTCCCCACGAGGCCGGCCTGGGGACCCCATCGGAGCGTGCTCCGATGGGGAGCCCTCGTGGGGCACCCCTGCGGCCGCTGGAGCTCGACCCGCAAGACCACCAGCGCTCCCCGACCCGCCTCAGGGTGGCGGCGAGGATCCGCACCCGGCCCAGGCGAACCAGCCGCTCCCGCCGGCGGGTGCGCTCGCACGTGCGCACGGTCCCGATCTTGGGCAGGGTACGGTGGATCGGCTGCCGGTCGAGCTGCCCGACCGTGGCCGCTGTCGGGAGCGGTTGCGACGTCATCCCGACCTCCGGCCCTCCCGCGTCGGCTCAGCTCTGCCGTGGGAGCAGCTCAGCCACGAAGCGATCCAGGAAACGGTCGAAGTCCCGCGCCTCGGCGGGTCGGACGACGAACTTGGTCAGCCCTGCCTCGAGGTAGCCGTCCAGGAGGCGGTGCAGGGCGGGCCAGCCGTCCGCGATCAGCTGGGCGGGGTCGAGGTCCGGCCGCCGGGCCCGGGCCAGCGCCGCCAGCTCCGGTGGGATGCCGTCCATGGCCACGGTCAGGCTGATCCCGTAGTGGTCGGGCTCGATGGTGCGTCCAGCCCCGGCCGCCGCCGCCTCGACCAGCTCCCGGGCCCGGTGGGCTTCAGGGGGAGTCAGAAAGCTGCCCAGCCAACCGTCGGCCAGGCGGCCGGCCCGGCGCAGGGCGGCCGGGGCGCTGCCCCCCAGCCAGAGGTCGAGAGGTGGGTCGGGCCGGGGAGTGATGTTGGCCGACTCGACCCGGTGGAAGCGGCCCGCGAAGCTCACGCTCGGGCGTTCGAGCAGGGCACGCAGGAGTCGTAGGGACTCGTCGAAGAGGGCACCCCGCTGCCCGTCTGGCGCCGGGAAGAGGTCCCGCTCGGCGGGATTGGCCGGCCGGAGGCCGAACACGGGCAGCACCCGCCCGGGGGCGAGGGCGGCCAGCGATGCCAGCTGCTTGGCCACCAAGACCGGATGCCGGCCGGGCAGGACGGCGACCCCGGTGCCGGCTTTGAGCCGGGTGGTGCGCGCCAGGGCATGGGACATGCCCACGAAGGGGTCAACCTGCGGGCTGTAGACGAGCTCCGAGAACCAGAGCGAGTCGACCCCGGCCGCCTCCAAGCGATCCACGACGGCGGGCAGCTCCGCCGGTCCCATGTCCCGGGGAAGAGCGACCCCGAACCGAACCTTCATCCTTGCCGTTCCCGTTCCATTCCATTTCACTTCCGTTTCACCCATCCGTCTCGGACCGGGCTTGAGGCCACGGCTGCTTCCTGGGGCAGAGGTCGACGGTCAGGGGCTGCCCTCAGACCGCCGCGGTGCGGGCTCGCTCCCTGGGGCCAGACTTCCCGGCCGCCACCGGCGTGGTGGTCAAGGAGCTGCTCGGGCGTGGGGGCCGGATCGAGGTCGATGCGGGCGTCGGGGGATCGGTCGTCGATCCTGCCCGCAGCCGCTCCGGGCCCCATCGGCGTCGTCCCAATGGGAGCTCGCGCCCAGCGGGGCGCTGGCAGCGGTCGAGGCCGAGCGCATGCGATGCGCTCGAGGACGGCCACTGGCGGGCCTGGGCCCACGCGCCGATCCCGAGTTGACGGCGGGGCCAGCCGGTCGTGGACGGCTGCGAGCGGATGCCCGGTCGCTGGTCTCACAGGCCCTCCTCCTGGATGGGGTTGGCGACCTGCGGCAACCTTGGCCCGCGCACAGTCCTCCTCGTCGTGCAGACCCCCAAGGGCCTGGCCGCGGACTCGTGGGTCGATCCTCAGAAGTAGGGGGCGATGAGCCGAGCGGCCGCCTCCAGCCGCAGGACGTCGCTCTGGTCGAAGGCGTGGGGAAGGTCGCTGTCGATGTCGATCTGGCCCACCACCTCGTCGTCCCGGCGGACCAACACCACACACTCCGAGCGGGTCTCGGCGCTGCAGGCGAGGTAGTCGGGGTCGGAGGCGACGTCGGCGATCACCTCGTGCGCGCCCCTGGCCACGGCACGCCCGCAGACGCCCCGCCCGACGGGGATGCGGAGATGAGGGGTGGGGCGCCCGGCATGGGCGCGGAGCACCAGCTCTTGGCCCTGGAGCGCGTAGAGGTAGACCCCGGTGTACCGGGGCGAGCTGGCCTGGATCGCCTCCGCCGCGCGCCGCAGCGGCTCGGCCTCCTGTTGGAGTCGCTCCAGGGCTGGCCACCGGAGGGCGACCGTCGGCTCGCGCTCGCCACCTGGCGTTGACGCTCGAGGCATGCGGCGGTCCCTCAGTCCATCCCGAAGGCCTGGCGAACCTCCCGGTTCACCAAGCGCACCAGGACCGGGATGCCCACGATCAGCAGCGACCAGAAGCAGGCCACGACCACCGCCGCCAGCCATCCCCACCGTCGGTGCCCACGGAGGCCGTAGAAGGCGGCGGCATGGATGACGGCGGCGATCAGCTCCCCGCCCATGACGATCACGATGTAGGTCACCAGGGCGCTGGTCTGCATCGACGGCGGCAGCCCGCTGCGCGCCATCTGGGCGATGAGCAGGGATCGCCCGGCCGAGGAGAGGACGTAGGGCAGGTCCTGGGCCAGGAGCAGGAGGAAGAAGATGGCC
Organism: Candidatus Dormiibacterota bacterium; assembly: GCA_035294145.1. Classification (GTDB taxonomy): domain Bacteria; phylum Chloroflexota; class Dormibacteria; order Dormibacterales; family Dormibacteraceae; genus CADDZO01. Next base: position 2,892 of record DATGLL010000110.1, read on the forward strand.
CCGGCGGCGTAGCACCAGGGGAGGAGGCCCAGGTCCACCTTTGGGGCCGGGGCGGCCGGCGCCTGGAACGGAGGCGTCCCGGGGCCGGGCGGGGGCCTCAGCGTCCCCTCCTGCCCGTCGCCGGCCGGCGGCGTGGGCGTCCAGCGCGGCGCTCCGCAGCTCCAGCAGAAGCGATGCTCGGGCTCGAGCCGGGCGCCGCAGGTGATGCAGTAGGTGGCTCGCTCGATCGACACCGCTCCTGGATGATTATCCGCCGGTTCAGGAGCGGATCGGTGCGTCGGCGTCGGTAAACTGCCTTGTCGTGGCCAAGAAGAGCAAGCGCCGCCAGGGGGGGCGAGCCCGTCGTCCCTCACCTCCCGCCCCTCCCGCGCCGCGGGCGGCGGCCGGGCCTGGAGGGGGGGCGGCCGCTTCGCCGCCGGCGGCCGGCGGCCAGACGCTGGTGCGCGCGGTCGAGATGTCGCTCGCGCCCTCGACCAAGCCGGCGCCCCGACGCAGCGGGCGGCTGGTGCTGGAGTCCACCGACCCCGCCATCCCGCTGGACCGCGTCCCCTTCCTCATCTCCGATCTGAAGCGGGTGGGCGTCGTCATGGTGATCATGGTGGCGCTGCTGGTGGCGGGGGCCGAGCTCATCATCCCCCGCCTGATCGCCTGATCGCGCCGGGGCGTCACGCCTCGCCGGAGCCGCAGCTCGTGGCGGCGATGGCGGAACCGCCTACACTCACGAGTGTGCGCGTGATCCTCTTCACGGGCAAAGGCGGGGTGGGCAAGACCTCGGTGGCGGCTGCCACCGCGGTCCGGTGCGCGCAGCTCGGCTACCGCACGATGGTGATCAGCACCGACGCCGCCCACTCCCTGGGCGACTCCCTGGACGTCGAGCTCGGCCCCGAGGCCCGGCAGGTCGGCCCCAACCTCTGGGCGCACGAGGTGTCGGCCCTGCACGAGATGGAGCGCTACTGGAGGCGGCTCCACGACTACGCCGCCAGCCTCTTCGCCACCCAGGGCCTCGACGACGTCGTCGCCGACGAGGTCGCGAACCCCCCCGGCATGGAGGAGATCGCCTCGCTGGTCTGGATCAAGCGCTACGCGGAGCGAGGCGAGCACGAGGTCCTGGTCGTCGACTGCGCCCCCACCGGCGAGACCCTCCAGCTGCTCGCCTTCCCCGACGCCGCCCGCTGGTGGCTGGACAAGATCTACCCCTGGGAGCGGCGGGCCATGCGGCTGGCCCGTCCCGTCCTCCAGCCCTTGGTCAGCGTGCCGCTGCCCACCGACGAGGTCTACGACTCGGTCAGGGACCTGCTGCTCGACCTGGAGGGGATGAAGAAGGTCCTGGTGGACGGGGAGGTGACCAGCGTCCGCCTGGTCCTGAACCTGGAGAAGATGGTGGTCAAGGAGGCCAAGCGGGCCTTCACCTACCTGAACCTGTTCGGCTACCTGACCGACGCGGTGATCGTCAACCGTCGGCTGCTGGGGGACCTGCGGGACGACCTGCTCCGGAAGTGGCAGGCGATCCACCACCGCTACGCGGACGAGGTCCGGGAGTCCTTCTCCCCGGTGCCCATCCTCGAGGTGCCTCTCTTCGACGAGGAGGTGGTGGGGGAGCGGATGCTGCTGCGCATGGCCGAGGCCATCTACGGGGACCGCGACCCGACCGCGCGCATGTTCGAGGGTGCCTCGCAGCGGGTTGAGCGGGTCGGCTCCGAGTACGTGCTGGCCTTGAAGCTGCCCTTCGTGGAGCGTGGCGAGGTCTCGCTGACGCGACGGGACGGTGAGCTGTTCGTGACCGTGGGGGGCTATCGACGCGAGGTCACGCTGCCGCGGGTGCTGGCCAGCCGGGAGACGGTCGGCGCCAGCATCGAGGGCGGTGAGCTGAGGGTCAGGTTCGCCCGATGAGCGTGGAGGCAGAGCGACTCGCCGAGCTGCTCGAGCTGGTCGGCCGGCGGCTGGGCGCGGCCTTCGAGGGCGTGGTCCCGCCCGAGGCCCGGCAGCACCTGCTCAACGCCCAGCGCGAGCTGCTGACCGCCCTGTTGCTCATCTACGAGCATCAGATGGGGAGCCACCGACCGCCGGGTGGGCAGTCGACGCCCCCCGCCCGCCGCCGAGCCGGCCGGGCCCGTCGGGTGCACCAGCGGATCGAGATCGAGTAGCGATGCTGGGCTTCGGGGACCCGATCGTCTTCCTGGTCGGCTCCATCTTCCTGATCCCGGCCATCGCGATCGCCGTCCCCGCGCACGAGCTCGGCCACGGGCTCGCCGCCTATCTGGCCGGGGACCCCTCCCCCCGGAACCGGGGCTACCTGAGGCCGCAGCTGCGGCCCTTCCTCAACGTCTACGGGGTGGTGGCCGCCTTCCTCGCCAACGTCACCTGGGGCACCCCCATCCCGATCAACGAGTACCGGCTGCAGGGCCCTTGGCGGAAGCTCGCCCACGCCCTGGGCGGGCCGGTCGCCAACCTGGTGGTGGCGGTGCTGGCCGGGGCGGCCCTCCGGTCCCTGCTCGCCGTCGCCACCCCCGACCTGAGCACGTTCGCGCAGCCACCATCGGGGCTGCTGGCCACCCTCTGCTACGCGATCTTCTTCCTCAACCTCTCGACCTTCGCCTTCAACCTGCTGCCGGTCCCCGGCCTGGACGGGTGGCGGGTGGTCGAGGCCCTCTTCCGCAACCGCAACCCGCGGTTCTTCTTCGACGTGGCCGCGCGGACCCAGACCATCTGGCTGATCGCGATCCTGGTCGTGATCTTCGCCCCCGTCCTGCTCCGCTTCAGCGTCCTCGACGCGGCGGTCGCGATCTTCTTCCAGCCCGCCTCCAACGCCATCGTCGGTCAGTGCGCCGGGTACGTGGTGCTTCACCCCTGCCTGCTGTAGGCTCGCTCCTCAACCAGCCGGGATACCGGGAGCTGCAGGAGCGCTACCCACGGGCCCTGGTCGTGGACGCGATCCGGGAGCAGGTCGCGGCCGAGCGGGCGACCGGCCCGGTCGACCCGGCCGAGCGGCTCGACCGGGTGGCCCGGCTGCTGGCGGAGTGGACCGCCCCCCGGCTGCGCCGGGTGATCAACGCCACCGGGGTGGTCCTGCACACCAACCTCGGTCGGGCGCCGGTGTCGGCCGCCGCCGCCGCGGCCGCCGCCGACGTCGCCGCCGGCTACAGCAACCTGGAGCTGGACTTGGGGAGCGGCCGCCGAGGCTCCCGCCACGACCTGGTCTCGGACCTGCTGCGCCGGCTGACGGGGGCGGAGGCGGCGCTGGTCGTGAACAACAACGCGGCCGCGGTCCTCCTGGCCTTGAGCGCGCTGGCCCGGGGCCGGGAGGTGATCGTGTCGAGGGGGCAGCTGGTCGAGATCGGCGGGGCCTTCCGCATGCCCGACGTGATGCGCCTCTCGGGGGCGCGGATGGTCGAGGTCGGCACCACCAACCGGACCCGTGCCGCCGACTACGAGTCGGCCGTGGGGCCGAGGACCGCGGCCCTCCTCCATGTCCACACCTCGAACTTCCGCCTCAGCGGCTTCACCGAGTCCACCCCCCTGGCCGAGATGGCCGACGTGGCCCGGCGGCACCGGCTCCTCCTCCTCGACGACCTGGGGAGCGGGGCCCTCGACCCCATCGCCGACGAGCCGACGGTCGGCGATGCGGTCGCGACCGCCGACGTGGTCACCTTCTCCGGGGACAAGCTCCTCGGCGGCCCCCAGGCGGGCATCGTCCTGGGGCACGCGGAGCCGGTCCGGAGGATGGCTCGCCACCCCCTGGCCCGGGCGGTGCGGGTGGACAAGATGACGCTGGCGGCGCTGGAGGTCACGCTGCGCCAGCGGCTGCTGGGTGAGCGTTCGCCGGTGGCGCGCATGCTCGCGGCCACCCCTGAGGAGCTGCGCCGGCGCGCCGCCCACCTGATGGTGCGGCTGCGGGAGCGGGGGATCGCCTGCCGGCTGGTGGAGGGAGGATCGGCTGCGGGCGGGGGGTCGCTCCCGGAGCGCGACCTGCCCACCTGGCTGCTGGCCTTGGAGGGCTCGGCCTCCCGCCTGGCCGCCGCCCTGCGGCGGGGGGAGCCGCCGGTGCTGGCACGGGTCGAGGACGGTCGTTGCTGCCTCGATCCCCGCACCGTGCTCCCCGGGGAGGACGACCTCCTGCTCGACGCCATCGAGGCCGCCGCCCAGGCGGCGGGGGCGGTAGGGCGGTGACCGCCCCGCCTCCTCCGGCCAGCTGCGTGGTCGGCACCGCCGGCCACATCGACCACGGCAAGTCGACCCTCATCCAGGCGCTCACCGGGATCGACCCCGACCGCCTGGAGGAGGAGAAGCGCCGGGGCATGACCATCGACCTGGGCTTCGCCCATCTGACCCTGCCCAGCGGGCGGCTGGTGGGGATCGTGGACGTCCCTGGCCATGCTCGCTTCATCCGCAACATGCTGGCCGGGGTGCACGGGCTCGACGCGGTCCTGCTGGTGGTGGCGGCCGACGAGGGGGTGATGCCGCAGACCGTCGAGCACCTCGCCATCGTCGACCTCCTGGAGGTCAGCCGAGGCTTGGTCGCGCTCACCAAGGTCGACCTGGTGGAGGAGGACTGGCTGGAGCTGGTGACCTCCGAGGTGGCGGAGACGCTGGCTCGAACCTGCCTGCACGGGGCGACCATGGTCCCGGTGTCGGCGGTGACCGGCCAGGGTCTGGACCAGCTCGTGCACCACCTGGACCAGGTCCTGGCTGGGGTGCCCCCGCGCCCCGATCGTGGTCGGCCCCGGCTGCCGATCGACCGGGTCTTCACCATCAGCGGCTTCGGCACGGTGGTGACCGGCACCCTGGTGGACGGCTCGCTGCGGGTGGGCGAGGAGGTCGAGCTCCAGCCCTCTGGTCGCCGGGTTCGCATCCGGGGGCTGCAGCAGCACAACCGTCGCGTCGAGACGGCGCTGCCGGGCAGCCGGGTGGCGGCCAACCTGGTCGGGGTGGAGAAGGAGGACCTGGGCCGGGGCGAGGTCCTGGCCCGGCCGGGGACGGTGGCCGTCACCCGTCGCGTCGACGCCCGGGTGCGAGTGCTGGCCGGCGGCCCCGCCCTCCGCCATGGCGCCCAGGTGCTGGTGCACGTGGGCACGGCCGAGGTCAGCGGCCGGGCCGTGGTGCTCGGCGGGGAGGAGATCGAGCCTGGAGGGGCGGGCTGGGTCCAGCTCTACCTCAACCGCCCGATCGCGGCCGTGGCCGGCGACCGCTATGTGCTCCGGCTGCCCTCGCCCCAGGTCACGGTCGGCGGGGGCACCTTCGCCGATATCGCCCCGCGGCGGCATCATCGGCACGACGAGCGGGTGCGCGAGTCCCTGGAGCGTCGCGTCGCCGGGGAGGTCCTGCAGGAGGAGCTGCGCAAGTACCCGCGTGGTGTCACCGCCGCGGCCCTGCTGAAGGCCAGCTTGGCCGAGGACGCCGACCTCACCCGGCTCGACGCTCGCCGGGCTGGTCAGTGGCTGTTCGCGCCCGAGGCCTGGGAGGCCCTGGCCGGGCGGGCACGGCGAGCGCTGGAGGACTACCATCGCGCCCATCCGTTGCGGCCGGGCATGCCCCGTGAGGAGCTGAAGAGCCGGCTGGGCCTTCCCTCCCCGGTCTTCGCGGCGGTCCTGGTCGAGCTGGTCCGCGATCGGGTGGTGGAGGATCGCGAGGGGGAGGTCGCCCTGCCCGGGCACCAGGTCGAGATCGACACCGGGCCGGCGGCGCGGCTGCTGGAGGTCCTGGGGGCCAAGCCCTTCGCCCCGCCCTCGCTGCCCGAGGCGCTGCGGGCCGCCGGGGCCACCGAGGAGGTGGCGCGGGCCCTGGTCCGCCGGGGCGATCTGGTCCGCCTCTCCGAGGACGTGGTCTTCACCCGCTCGGCCTACGAGGCGGCGGTGGCGCTGGTGCGGGAGATGGTGGCCGAGCAGGGGTCGGTCACCGTGGCCTCGCTCCGGGACCGGATGGGCGCCAGCCGACGGCCGGTGCTGGCGCTGCTCGAGCACCTGGACGCCCAGCGCATCACCCGCCGGGTCGGGGACGCTCGGGTCCTGCGCTGACCGCCGATCGAGATGGCGACGGGCCGGGCCATCCAGGCAAAATTGCATCCCTGCCCACGGCGGTGGGCTGACCCCAAGCCCCGAGATCTCGTACGGAGGACCAGGTGCGAGGATGCGAGTCGGAGTACTGACCGGTGGGGGCGACGCGCCCGGCCTCAACGCGGCCATCCGCGCCGTGGTCAGGCGGGCGACCCAGCTCGGCCATCAGGTGAGCGGGATCAGGAACGGATGGGCGGGGGCGCTCAGCGGCGATGCCGTCGAGCTCACCCCGATCGAGGTCCGGGGCATCCTGCCCCAGGGCGGGACCATCCTGGGTACCTCCCGCACCAACCCGATGAAGGAGCCCGACGGCATCGCCCGGGTGATCGACGTCCTCCGCGGCCTGGGGGTGGACGGGCTGGTCGCGATCGGTGGCGACGATACCCTCTCGGTGGCCCAGGTGCTGGCCGACCGGGGCTTCCAGGTGGTCGGCGTCCCCAAGACCATCGACAACGACCTCTCGGCGACCGAATTCTGCATCGGGTTCGACACCGCGGTGGGCATCGTGGCTGAGGCACTGGACCGTCTCCACACCACCGCCTCCGCTCACCACCGGGTGATGGTGGTCGAGGTCATGGGCCGCGACACCGGCTGGGTGGCGGCCATGGGGGGCCTGGCCGGAGGGGCGGACATGGTGCTGGTCCCGGAGTACGAGGTCAGCCTGGTGGAGGTGGTCCGGCACCTCCACCGTCGACGCCAGGAGGGCCGGGACTTCAGCATCATCGTGGTCGCCGAGGGGGTGGAGATCCCCGGGCTGGACCTCTCTGGGGAGGCGACCACCGACGCCTTCGGCCACGTGCAGCTCTCCAAGCGCGGCGTGGGGGACGCCCTGAGCCGCTACATCGAGCGGGAGACCGGCTTCGAGACCCGAGTGACGGTGCTCGGCCACCTGCAGCGGGGTGGGAGCCCCTCGGCCCTGGATCGCATCTGGGCCACCCGGCTGGGGGTGGCGGCGGCCGACCTCCTGATCCGCGGCGAGAGCGGGGTGGCGCCCGTGCGCCGCAACGGCGAGGTCGAGGTCGTCCGCCTCTGCGAGCTGGTGGCCGAGACCCGGCGCGTCCCCCAGGATCTCTACGAGCTGACCCGCATCTTCGAGTGAGCCGGGGCGGTCCCCCGCCCGCGGCCGAGGCCCTGAACGGGATCCTGGACGAGCTGACCGATGGCACCGCCCGCCGGGTGCTGACCGAGGCCTGGTTGCTCGCCCTCGCGGCGGCGGGAGCTGGAGGGTTGGCGAGAGCGGGGCGGCGACGCGGAGCGGGCCACGACGGAAGAGACCGTCTCCCTGGCCGGGGAGACGCCGAGGGACCCCGGGAGGCGGTCTGAGCCGCCAGCGGACGGCCCATCCGCCATCACCCGACGCCGGATCGGGGATGTGGCCGACCGCTTGAGCCGCAGACGCCGCCCACGAGGAGCCCGTGGTGGTGCAGCCTGTGACCGGTCGGAGGAGGCGCTGTCCCTCGCTCCTACGCCTCGCCGGTGCGGCCGACCGGCGCGTATTCGAGCACGAGGAGTCGGGAATCGAGCAGGTCGAATCGATCAGCTCCAGTCGCGTCGTTGGATAGCCCGCGAAGATGGGCTCCCTCCCGGCGTCTCCCAGGACGAGGGGGAAGATCGTGATCCGGAGCCGGTCGACCAGCCCGAGCCGGACCATGCTCTTCACCAGCGTGATGCTGCCGATCGAGCGCAATGGGACGGAGGAGCGCCGTTTGAGCTCCCGGATCTCGGTGGCGAGATCGCCCCGCAGCAGCCGGGTGTTGCTCCAGGCCAGCGGCTCCCGGAGGGTGCTTGAGAAGACCACCTTGGGCAGGGCGTTCATCCGCGTGCTGATCTCGTCCGTGGCCGATGCCGAGATGTTCGCCATCGCCTCGTACGTGGTCCGCCCCATGATCGTCAGGTGCGGTCGGGTGAGCACGTTGCGCACCCAGCCCTCCAGTTCCGGCCCAGGGTAGTCGAAGAAGGGGCCCACTCCCACTCCCGACGCGAAGCCGTCGAGGGTAGCGAACAGGTCGGCGGTTAGTTGTGCCATCTCCGGGTCCTCCCTGGCCCCGGGTGGCCCCTCGAGATTCGAGGGGCGAGAACACGAACGTCCATCGCTCCAGGATGACAGGGACCAGAGGTTGATCTGACCGCCCGGCGATCCTGCCGGGGGTTGGACCGGCCCCGCGCGGGCACGGAATGACGGCCTCCGTGATCCGCGATCGCGCGTGCCTGCCCGGCGACCTCGAAACCTGCCTCGGCGTCGTACGTGGCCTGCCGGAGCTCTTCACCGCCAAGGTCCTGGAGGCCGTCCGCCATGGCTTCGAGCGGCGAGGTGAGACCCTGGACCGCTCCGCGGGCTAGCCCCTGAGAGCACACCCAGGCGTTCTGTGGATGGGCTAGGGACAGGATTGGCGCCCTCCTGGTCGGCAACCGTACCTTTCGCGGCGACGACCCGTACCGGGGCACGCCCTGGGAGGGCAAGCCCTTCGGCGGGGGCGTGGAGCGGGCCGCGATTCGCGCTCCCCCATCGGTTCGTCAGTGGCTTGGAGAGCGGCCTGACCGCTGCCGGCGACGGTACGTCAACGTCCTCGGTGTCGAGGTCGCCTGATAGTGTCCGGAGGCGGGGAGACTCGACGAAGTCCTCGTGGTCGTTGCGCCCATGCTGCCTAGGCGGTGTCCGGCTGTTCGAACCCCCGAGCGGGGCCAGGGTCAGGCTGGAACGCATCGGCCTGCTGCCGCTGGCACATACACACCACAGGCGACCAGCCTCTGGCATCGCATCCTGAGGTCAGTGGTGCCGCCTGCCGGGAAATGGGAGACGAGTCGGGGCACTCCGGAGGTACCACCTCCCCAAACAAACAGCGTCACGGATGGCCGGGGCTGCATCGCACTAGAGCACGTCGCGTCGGTCATCCTGCTCATCCCACACGCGGATCAGGTGCGGTGGGAAGGGTAACCCTCCAGAAGAAGAACGGGACACCAGGCCAGCGGTCACCTCGTTGACATGCAGGAAGTGATCGTGAGCCTTCGCATCGGGCCGGGCAGCGGTGCGCGACCCGGACCTGTTTCCCACTTGCTTCTGGATTGTGCATCGGTGACACCCTGACCAACTCGGAGACTCTCGATCACGACCTGCCACGCCAATCGCTCGGCTGGGATGTGCTATGGCGGGGCGACCTCTGCAACTCACTTCATAGCGATTTTTGCGCGACTACAGAGCGACTGGTTTCAATCCCCTACTTCACGGGGCGACCTCTGCAACTCGTCCTCGGCTGCTACACGGCCGTGGACTGGTACGGGTTTCAATCCCCTACTTCACGGGGCGACCTCTGCAACCTACCGCCGGGACCGCCACCGGCCCGGCGGTTAGGGTTTCAATCCCCTACTTCACGGGGCGACCTCTGCAACCTGCATACACCGCAGAGCGCCCGCCACGGGGTGGGTTTCAATCCCCTACTTCACGGGGCGACCTCTGCAACAGCTTGGAGGGGGATGGCAAGGTTCGCCGTCGCCGAGTTTCAATCCCCTACTTCACGGGGCGACCTC
>DATGLL010000111.1:0-9830 GCA_035294145.1 Candidatus Dormiibacterota bacterium
CGGAGCCCTCGCCGACCACCTTCACCAGGGATCTCGGGGCCGGTCCCGGCCGGACCTCCCTGGGTGATGGCGATCAGCGAGCGGGAACCTGTTGAAGATGCCGACGATCCCCGTCACGGGTCTTTGAATGGCCAACGATCCCCCTGGTGGCCAGGAGGGCCATCCCATCGCTCCCCTTCAGCACGCCAAGCGGGCACAGCGGGGCCAGCCAGGTCCCCGACAACGTCCACCAGGCACGAACCGTGTGGCCGCCGCTGGCCACGACTGCCGACAACGCCGGCCGCGGCTACGGGCCTCGCCAAGGAGCTCGGTCACCAGCCGTGCCGCCCCCTCCCCGGGCGCCCCGCAATGCATGGTCTCGACCACGACGACCGGGCGCGAGCCGTCCAGACAACGTGGGAGGCGGAGCTCGGTTCGGCTCGGATGGGCTGGCGACACCACGAACAGGGACGCCGAGGATCGCAGCTGTGCAGGATCGTAGCGGAGCCAGGCCCTGGCGAGACCATCACCAGGTTCCGGCCCGCGGCCCCCAACGTCCCAATGGCCTTGGCGACGGTGGCCAGGCGCCGCTCGCCAGTCGCGTCAACGACGAACCGGCGAACGCCTCGCTGTCGTCTCCATCTCGGCCGTTGCGCGTCACCCGACCAGCGCCAGGGAAGGCCGGCACGGCAACCACCAGCAGCCGACGCTTCTCGGGCACCGTCAAGCCGACCAGGCACCGGCCGGCATCGATGAGGTGAGGTGCCGGTGCCGGCTCGGCCAGCGCCGGACCTCGTCCTGGTCCAGCCCGGTCTCCCCCTTCGCCTCTTTGAGGCACGGCTCCGCGACCCACCGGGTCGAGGCCACCGTCGCCAGGTCCCGGAGCGAGAGCTCGGTGGGGGCCAGGGCCGGGGAGGAGGCGGGGGCATCGGGGTCGCCGAGCGAGCGGCGGGCGAGGAGGGGTCCCCATCGGAGAGGGTTCCGATGGGGACCTCAGGAAGACCCCGATCTGGCAGCTCTCGACCTTGCCGGCCGTGCCGCAGCCCTGCCGCGGCACCCCCACCGAGGCCACCCCCTTCTTCAAGGGGCTCCCCATACTGGTGCGGGGACGACCACAGCGGCCGGTGCGCGGAGGGGCCAGTTTGAAGAAGCCGGCGCCGTCCACCTTGCGCCCGCTCGCGTTGCCCAGGGTGGCGTCCAGCAGGAGGGGGGGCCGGCCCACCGGCGCCCAGTGCTCGACGAGGGAGGCGACCAGGCCCCGCCAGAGCTTGTCGGCGACCATTTACCCTCCCAGACCAGCGCGCGGAGGCGCCGTAGCGGCGACGTCGCTCGGGCGGCATGACGCTCCAGAGCCGGGTCAAGGTGCGGCGGCCGGGGCACAGGGCCCAGGCGGTGACGAGCTGCTCGAACAGGAGCGCGCCGGGAGCGGTGAGGCAGGGCGCGAAGTGGTGAAGGAACAGGCGCCAGGACGTCGGTGCGGGCACGTAGAGCGATCTCCGATGGTCGCCGGCACGAGGGCGTCGGCCTGGCGAGCCGGCCAGCGTTCACGCTGCCCGTGCTGTACCATCGCGGAGCCCTCCTGCCGGCGGGTTTGGTGAGCAGGCCCGACACGATGCCACAGGAGGGCGCCTTCATGGAACGGCCGTTTTGCCTCCTGTACGGCCTCGCTGCACCCGCCAGGCTGCGTCCTCCTCGCCCAGCCCAGAAAATCGCAAAGTCCACACGCAGCAAAGTCCTTGCAATGCGATGCCCGCATCCTTCTGCGCGATTCAGTCAAAGTGCTGACGGTGCCGCGCGAAACGGCCACCGCCAGCAGATTCCGAGGCCCGATCCTGGGAGCACGAGGCCCCGACAGGGCAAGACCGCGAGGATCCAGCCGGAGGGCGATGCTGGAGGAGGAGGACCGGTGGAGCCCGAGCATCTGGCCTGAGGTGGCACACCATCAGCCGCCCGTCGTGGGCCAGAGCTCAGTCAGGATGAGGCGGCGGAGCCTCCCGGATCACGCTCATCCCGGGCACCTTGCGGGCGGTGAAGGCGTTGAAGGCGGCACAGACGGTGGAGACGCCAGCGTTGCTGGCGCCCGCGACCACGATCACCACGTCCTCCGGCGATGGGATGATCCTGACGACGTGGTCGTCACCGAGCCGTGACCACGCGTCATCCGTCCCTCCGGTGCGCTCTGGCGCAAGCCAGCCTCGATCGTCGACGGCACCCCGCCCCGCGCGCCGGAGCTCCCGGAGTGTCAAGCCGCAGTGCTCGCACAGGTAACGCCGGACCTCGGCCTTCGAGTAGCCGGAGCGGGCCAGGAGCTGAGCGTGCTCGGGGCCAAAGACCACGATCGCATGGGTGGCGGGTCGCATCAGGGTACCGGCTCGGGACACTGCCTCAACCACGTCGGCCAGCAGGTGCTCGGGGGCGCCGCTGTGGCGGTTGTCGATGTGGGCGGTGTCGCGAACCATGATCGCCGAGACCACGCTGGCCTCGGCAGGGTATCCGTGCTCGACGTGGAGCGGCTCCCAGGGACTCTCTTCCTCGTTCTCGGCGATGCACAGGGTGTACTTGCCGGGCGTCCCCTGGGTCGACTGGTCAAGTACGTGCGGCACCAGCCCGAACACGTTCATGAGGATCAATCGGATGGCCCGGCCCACCGTGGCGTTGGCCCGGAACCCCGGGCCGAACACGTTGCCCTTGCTGTTGAACCCAAGGCGCTGGCGCGCCGGGCCATTGACGATCAGGAGCGGGGCGGGGCCGGTGGTGCTCTGCCAGCCCCCGCCGAACGCCGAGCCCTCGTCCCGGAGGGCCTCCCAGGCCGCCAGCACGACGGGGAAGTGCTCAGGGCGGCAGCCAGCCATGACCGCGTTGATCGCCGCCAGCTGCACGGTGCAGACGCGGTCGAGGTGCTCCATCTGCCCGATGACCTCCCCGGGCTCGCGGCCGGCCGTCCGCACGAACACCTCCACCGCTTGTGGTGAGGGCGGGACGACCGGGAGACCATCCGTCCAACCCTGCTCGTAGCAGTACTCGATGGCCTCGCGCGCCGACTCCGGGTCGAAGGGGACCGGCCTCACGGGCGACCGCACAGGATGGCGACGACCTGGGGGAGGAGCTGCGCCGCCCGCTCCTCCACCTGAGGTGGCGTGAGGCTGCTCAGCGGGTGCTCGGTCACGGCATATCGATACCCGGGAAGGCCCTGGAGACGCGCCATCGCTTCTGAGCTTCCCGAGAAGGCATCAGTGCAGATCACCACGGCTGGCACCCCTCGCCGCTCGAACCGGATGCCATCGGCCACACTGGCCGCGCTGCAGGACCCTCAATCGCCAATCGCAGTGATGACCGCACTACACTGCGTGGCCAGCGACTCGGTGACATCGGACGGGGCTGGAAGCCCAAAGTGGGGCTTTTGGGCCTTCACCACCCGGCCGACCTGGTGCTGGGCCACGAGCAGACGGCCCAGCTCGGCCAGTAGCACGCCGGCATTGTGCTTTCGGTTATCCAGGAGGCCAACGGTCATGCCGGCCAGGCTCTGGAGACGCGGGGCGAGCGTTCCCGGCGCGACCTCCGCACGACCGGTGGGATCGAGGACGAAGAAGGATGCCATTGACGATCTCCTCCCCAGGCGCCGAGTGCCTGTGGTCCAAGCAGGGCACCTTACATTCTAGTGTGTGAGCCGCCTCCTCAAGCCAGGGTCCAGCGCTGCTCACCTGTCGGGCCGAGGACGCCCCTCAACCGCTGACGCCCTCCTCTGTGCCGAAGGAGGCATCGTCCGTGTCGAAGGAGGCATCGTCGCAGGGCGATCCCCGACTTGAGTCACACGGCTTGGCATGCTGTGGCAAGGGGCCGCCCATGACGGTCCCTGTGGAGGTGCCCTCGACCACATGCAACTGCGGGCGTGGCTGGGCCTCGCCCAGCTCGGGGGGAAGGATGCCCGACCCAGCCAATCGATCCAGCCGCTCCACGATCCCCGCCAACCTCAGGTACAGCGTCCACACCACGTCGATCGGGCCCTCAGGCCCACCACCCCGATGCGCCATGCCAATCCCCTCATCACGTTTCGTGAGTCAACTGAATGCGTGAGGCAAACCTTGCACTTGATGACCCCGCTTCGTCAAGAACGTCTGACACCAGTTCTCGGCCAGCGTGATGCGTCCCAACCACGAGCACCAAGCCGCCGCTGACGGTGCGGCACGCCTCGGAGAGCGCCCAGGATCGGCAGGGATCGGGAGGGCACCAGCAGCGAGCCTGGAGCGCAACAGGGACCGCAGCCTCGCTCGCATCCGAGACAACGGTCTGCCCCGTCGACCATCGGCGCCAAGGCGCCTCCCTCCTCGCGGGGAGTGCCGGGCCGCGTCCGGAGGGGGCAGATCGGTCATCCTGAGACGAGATGGCAAGGAGACTTGACCTATGCCCGAGATCCTGTATAGCCTGTGGCACTGGCAGTACCTATGGATACCTACAATGCCAGCTGCGCACGTTGGCTGGTCCCGGCGGTCGTGAGGCCATGACCACGAGCGCCGCACCGATGGCGAGGCCCGCGCCCACCACAGCGGGCCGATCCCGGTCGATGGACGAGCGGAGAACTCGTACGCGACCGAGCGGCCGAGCGATGTGCGCCCTTCGGAGGGAGGAGACGATGATGAGCGTCCTGGGGCCTCTCCAGCGTTGCGCGGTCTGCGGGGTGCGGACACGGAGAACCGTCACCTGGCACCGCCAGCGGGTTGCCTGCTGCCCTGCCTGCACCTCAGGAAGCCTTGCTCCCCCGGCCATCCTGAGGTCGGTCGGTCGCCAACATGCTCCCAGGACAGGAGGGCATCAGCCCGCCGCCGGAGGTCGACCCTGGCGCGGCCCGGTCCGCGACCTCCTGCGCTGCTTGATGCCATCGCCGCCCAGGATCCTGGGCAAGTGGCGCCCATGAGCACCGCCCAGCTGGCCGCACCAGCCAACCAGCCGGTGGCGCTTCTGCCCGCAGTGTCCGACGGGGAGTTCGACACCTGGATCCTGGGTGGAGCCGCACGGGTTCGGTATGTCGTCCAAAGCGGGCTGATCACACGCGCGCTCTACCGAGCCGTGGACGGCTGGGACATCCGAACCTGGGGCGAGCCCGAGGTCATCCGCGCCCACGTGCTGCACGGGAGGCATCAGCCAGCGGCCCTGCAGGCGACCTCCGGGTGGCGAAAGCTCCTTCACGAGCGAATGGACCGGTGGGCGCCATGGCGTGCCTGAGCCCGGTGCCTTCCTTCAACGACCGGCCCGTCGACCTTGGCCCACACTCCGTATGCTGGACGTGACGGGCATCGGTCGGCGGGCACCGATGACCAGCTCGTGACGCGAGCGATGGGGGCCCATGGCTGAGCGGCGTGGGCGTCATGGACCGGGCGTCTCTATCCGCCCGGAGCACCTGCGCGAGGCACGAAGGGCGGCGGGGATGTCGCTCGCCGAGGTGGCGCAGGGCATCTGCTCGCGGGCAGCGGTGCATCAGTTCGAGTCCGGGCTGGCACGCCCCTCGCGCGTCGTGCTGGAGCAGATCGCCCAACGCCTGGGCCGGCCGGTGGAGTGGTTCTTGGCTGAAGCCCGAGGTGAGCCCAGCCTCGGAGACGTCGCCACCATGCTTCGGCAAGCCTCCCGCCGGGTTGAGCAGATGTCCCGCGGCGACCTGCCCCTGCTTGAGCGGGCCGTGCTTCGCCGGATTGCAGCCGGGCTGCGTGCCGACTCCGAGATCGTGGCCATGATCGAGCACCGTGAAGGTCCCTGAGGTGGCCACGGGCTGCGCTCAGGGCCCCTCGACCGTGGCGCTGAGGAATCAGGTGCCCGGCGCCATCCCCTCCCGCCGGACCTGGCCACGGGGTCGGAAGCGGACGGCAGCCAGGGCGACGATCCCCCCGCCCAGGCCGAGCAGCAGGCCACCCGCAAGCCGCTGATCGGCGAGCGGCGTCCACCAGCCCGCCAGATGGGGGGCCGCTCGGTAGAAGGCATAGACGGGCTCCGGGGCCAGCAGCAGGGGGAGACCGACCACGCCCAGGGGCACCCCCATCATCAGCAGGTAGCCGAGCCGGCCGCGGGCATCGAGGCGCAGGGTCGATTGACCCGTGGTCGCCTCCATCACCGGCCACCAGAAGAGGAAGCCGCTCCCGGCCAAGCTGAGGTGTTGCAAGACGTGGAGGGGCTCTGACTCCAGGGCCATCCCCAATAGGGTCGGGGTGTGCCAGGCGATCATCACCGTCGGCATCACCACCATGGCCGGCATGGGCGCGGTGAAGGCACGCAGGCCGGGCACCCACCGCAGGAGCCATCCCGCCATCGATGGCGAAAGCCCCAGCAGCATCAGCCCCGGCGCCACCATCCCGAGCACCAGGTGCTGGACCATATGTGCACTCAGAAGCGCGTCGTCGGCGAGGGCGTCCAGCGGCGACTCCAAGGCAAGCCAAACCGCGATCAGGCCAGCCCCCATGCAGGCAACCCTCCAAGGCCGGTCGAGACGAGCATGAGCGAGCCACCCATAGGCGGCGGCGACGCCGAGGATCCCCACGTCGACTGAGGGATCGAGCGACCAATCCAACATCTCGACCTCAGCGGAGCAGCATAAGCAGGCCTGTGCACACCAGCCCGCAGACCCAGATCAGGTCCAGGTTGACCCACCAGCGGTGGAGGCGGGGAGCCCTCGGCCAGCGAGCCGCCCACGCCGCGGCCGTGAGCAGGGTGAGGAGCAGGGAGAGGCCATACCCCACGGCCACCAGCCCGTCCCGTCCTCCCGTCGGGAGGGCGGCCGGCCCCGGCTGGAGGACCACCAGGGAGGCCAGGGCGAGGGCCGTCCCGCGATCGGTGGACATCAGGAACGCCCACCGGGCCAGCGCCCACGGCCCCGCCCACATCGAGCCCACGCGACGGGGTGGCATCCAGGCGGTCCGAGCGAGGCCGAAGACCAGCAGGGCCCCGGCCATGCTCAGCCATACCGTCGGCTGCGGCAAGATCGCGGCTGCGACCACCGCCACCGGCACGCCAAGAGCGGCTGCGGCCGTGTGCCCCACCCCGATGGGAAGGGCGGCGGTGGCCGCGACCCGTCCGCTACGCTCCCATGCCCCACGCGTCGCCGCGAGAAGCCATCCCAGGGACGGGTTGGCGCCATGGTAGATCCCCAACGAGACCACCACCAGCCACGGCCAGAGCGCCCCCATGCTTTTGAGTATGAGGGTAGGGAGATGGTGAGGAACCCCAGGCCCAGCCGCAAGGTGGGGCCGCCCAGGACCTCGGACGAGGCCGATGGCCCCGCCTTGCCGGCGGTTGCCAGGTCCCGAGGTCGCCGTAGGATGAGCAGGACATCTCCAGGCCAGGAGGCAGTACCTTGAAGGTATGCCCGGGCTGGGGCGTCTGTGCCGTGGGCGGAACCCTCAGGCGGCCTTGAGGCCGGGACCCGAGCGGAAGGGGTCCTCGGTCATCCTTCCCGTCCTCCGAGGGGCCCCCAGTCCACCTCCCGCGCCCAGCCGGAGGCGACTCGCCGCGCGGAGCTGTGCCATCCCACCAGGGGCCCGGGACCTGGGCTGTCGCGTTCAAGGTCGAGACCGTGGCGGCTGGGCGTCGTGGCCATAAGCGAGAACGGCCTCCCCCCCGGGCGACCAGGAGGGCGGGGCGGCTCACGGCCCAGGATGACATCCGCACCCTGACCTCCGGGGCTCCCACCTTGGGAGCGCCTCCCTCGGCGCGGGCCCACCTCCCGGTGGCGCCCCCTCCCCTGCGTCGGGGAGGGTGGACGAACTCACATCCAGGCACGTCCCGGGGAGGATCCGACGTGGATCCGAGGCGACCAAGGGGCCTGCGCGCCAACGGGGAAGCCGGGTCGGCGGGGGCAGGGGCACCCTGACATGAGTCACGGCCCCCCGGCCACCGCCACCATCCGGATGGGACGGCATCAGCTGCGGCTCACCAACCTGGACAAGGTGCTCTGGCCCAAGGCCGGCTTCACCAAGGGCCAGATGATCGACTACTACCGGCAGGTGGCCGACGTGCTCCTCCCCCATCTGCGGGACCGTCCCCTGACCATGAAGCGCTACCCCGACGGCGTCGACGGCGAGATGTTCTTCGAGAAGCGCTGTCCCGAGCACCGTCCCTCCTGGGTCCGCACCCTCCGGGTGCGGAGTGAGAGCACGGACCGATACCTCTCATACTGCCTCGTCCAAGACCTTGCCGCCCTGGTGTGGATCGCCCAATTGGGAGCCATCGAGCTGCACGTCCCACTCTCCCGCCGGCAATCCCCCACGCACCCTGATGCCATGGTCTTCGACCTCGACCCCGGGCCACCGGCGACCATCGTCGAGTGCTGCCAGGTGGCTCTGGAGCTACGCCGGCACCTGGCGGAGCACCGGCTCCGGGCGTTTTGCAAGACCTCAGGCTCGAAGGGCCTGCAGGTTTACGTGCCCTTGAACCGGCCGGTCGACTACGAGAGCACCAAGCGCACCTCCCGGGAGCTGGCCGAACGGCTGCGACGGGAACGACCCGAGTTGGTGGTCAGCCGACAGCGTAAAGAGTTGCGCCCCGGAAAGGTCCTGGTGGACTGGGGGCAGAACGATCAAGGCCGGACCATGATCGCCGTGTACTCGCTCCGCGCCCGCTCGCAGCCGACCGTCTCCACGCCGGTGGGGTGGGAAGAGGTGGAAGCCTGCGCGGAGGCGGGCGATCCCGAGCTGCTGGTCTTCACCGCTGACCAGGTGTTGGACCGGGTCGCCCGTCGTGGCGACCTGTTCCGGCCAGTGCTCGACCTCAGGCAACGTCTGCCTGACCCAGCATGATCCGAGGGGCAACCCCGGTCTGCCATGCGGAGGGCGATCGATGGCTTCGGAGGATGGCCCAAGGATGAACCCGGGCGGTCACAGGGGTGGCGAAGCACGTTCTGAGGCTGGGAGACGCGAGGGGAGGGCTATCCCGCCCTCTCGGGTGCGACCGCCAGCAGCCCTGACGCCGTTCTGCTCCGAGGTCGCCTGGGACCGCGCCGAGCATGCGCTCGGCAAGTCCCACCGTGACCTGGGGCGAGGGCTGCGCCGTCAATATCTCCATTCCATCCCCCGACGTCGTCGCCCACCCGGACAACGAGAAGGAGCTGGCGGCGGCCCTGGACTGGGCCACCGGCGCCCAAGTGGCAGTGGTCCCCTACGGCGGGGGATCCTCGGTCCTGGGTGGCACAAGCCGGACGCGGGCGACGGCCATCGTGGAGCCGTCTCGGTCGACCTGAGCCGGATGTCGCAGGTCCTTGAGGGTTGACCCCGTCTCCAGGGCGGCCTTGATCAAGGCCGGCACCTCAGGGCCGGACTTGGAGGCCAGCTCTGTGCCCATGGGTTCACCCCGGAGCACTTCCCCCAATCGTCCGAGCTCTCCTTGCTGGGAGGGTGGATCGCCACCCACTCCGGCGGGCACCACGCCACCCTCTTCACCCACATCGACGAGTTTTTCGAGGGCTTGCACGTGCTCACCGTTGCCGCTGAGTAAGCGATCGTCCCATACGGCACCCCTCACGGGGTCGCCCTCGCGGGCTTCGCGCTTCCCGCCGCGGGCCCGGGAGGCCCGGGTCTCACCGGGGACCGCACGAGGCCGGCCTGGGGACCCCATCGGAGCGCGCTCCGATGGGGAACCCTCGTGGGGCACCCCTGCGGGCCATCGTGCGGGAGCGCGGCCATCGCCCGGGCCACCC
Organism: Candidatus Dormiibacterota bacterium; assembly: GCA_035294145.1. Lineage (GTDB taxonomy): Bacteria > Chloroflexota > Dormibacteria > Dormibacterales > Dormibacteraceae > CADDZO01. The sequence continues at coordinate 9,653 of DATGLL010000111.1, forward strand.
GATGGGCGGCGGCACGCCGGCCGTCGTGCCGGGCACCGAGGCGGCTCAGGAGCTCGCTTACGTCTCGGACCAGGTCCTCGTCGACCTCGGCGGGATCGACCCCCACCAGCCCCCCTCCCTGAGCGGCGAGGGCAGCCTCCACCTCCTCGGCCCCGAACCGCGCCAAGCGGTCCCGAGG
>DATGLL010000112.1:0-8234 GCA_035294145.1 Candidatus Dormiibacterota bacterium
AGGTCGCCGGCCAGGGCGGAGGAGGGCCACGAAGACGAAGGAGCCTCGTGAGGATCCGCAACAGCCCATTCACGAGGCCATCACTCGTTCGCCCTCAGCGCACGTCCTCGCACCGCCCTCCGTCGACGATCACCCCGGCTCCTGGCCCTCCTCCACGGCCCCTTCCGCTTCGCCCTTCGCCTGGTCATGACCCTGAGGTCCCTCGAGGGCTACCCGGCCGCCACCGTCGCCGAGCTCTTCGACGACGACCCCTCGACCGTGCGCCGCTGGATCCAGCGCCTCAACCATGAGGGCATCGCGGGGCTCAGCGACCGTCCCGCTCGGGGCGGCCCCGGCTGGGCAGCCCTCGGCTCCAAGCGCGCGTCCGAGGCCGGCTGGCCGAGCCCCGGGCTTGGAAGGGGTCCCCATCGGAACCCGTCCCGATGGGGTCCCCACCGTGGCCCGGCTCCGGCGGCGCTTGCGTCCTCCGATGTCGGTCCGGGCCTTCCGTCGCCGGGTCCGGGAGGTGGCCAGCTGGCGCCGACCGCGCCTGGTGGCCAAGGGCGATCCCAACGAGTCGGCGGTGCTGGAGCAGATGCGACGGGCGATCGCCGAGCTCCCCCCGGGCTCGGTCTGCTGGCCGAGGACGAGGCCCACCTCCACCTCCTCCCCTGGTTGCGCTCGACCTGGGTCGCCACGGGCCCCCGGATGCGGGTCCCAACCCCCGGCACCAACCAGCGCCGGTCACCACCCGGGCCACCAGCGCCGGCTTCCTTCGGCTCCTGGAGCGGGTGCTGGCCGCCTACCCCTCGGTCCCGGCCGTCGCCCTCCTCCTCGACCACGTGGCCATCCATCGCTCCCGGGTGGTCACCCGCTGGCTTGGGGAGCACCCCCGGGTCCGGCTCATCCTCGGTCCTCGCTCTTGTCTCCACCACCACCCGGTGGAGCGGATCTGGGGGGCGATGAAGACGTATTTGGCCAACACCCCGGTGGAGACCATGGCCGGGCGGGTGCGTCAGGTGTAGGCCTTCTTTGGGGGGGTGAGGAGCGGCGGTTGCGGTGTGCCTCGCCGTTCCGGCCACCCTGGTTGCCCGAGGGATACGCGCAGAACTTATGGAAGGCGGCTTAGAGGCTCGGGTCCGCTCGACGTGACCAGATCCTGGAGGGATACGATGACCTCCGCTCCGCGGTCGGCGACCACCACCGCCAGGCGTCATGTCGATCTCCCAACCCTGGGAACTCCTGCTGGGCGCGTTCCCCGTGATCGGCCGCCCGGGCCAACCAGGTGGCTGCCTTCTGGGGAGGCGCTGGACATCGAGCGGCCAGTGGTGCCAGGCGTCTCCCTTGGGGCGACCTCGCTCTCACCTGGGCCGTCGGCCACCCTGAGCGCCCCGCCAGGCCGGTGCTGATGAGTGGCGCGCCAGGCCCGCTTGGACCCCTGCCCGGTGGCCCTGGAGCGCCCTGGGGATGCAGCCGGGCGTGCAGTCGCCGAGCGGTACCGGCCCTGGCGGCCACGATGCACGGCTGCCTCCGGGTCTGCCCGCCGCTCCACCGCGGGACGTGGCCGACCGACCCCGAGGGCTGGTTGCGGCGTGGGACCTCCACGATGCCGCAGGATCGGCACTGACCGACGACCGTCACGCTGAGGGATACGCACTCCGCGTGGGAAGCAGTGCTGCGGACCGTGCCCACCCGCCTCCGGGGCGCTAGGCGGTCTCCAGCCCTAGGGCTCGGGCCACCTCGGCCTGGCGGTCGTCTCGCGTGACCACGATCAGCGGCTCTCCGGCCGCGAGTTCGGCCGCGGTCGTCCTCGCCACCGCCAGGTGGATCGCGTCGAGCGTCCGAATGAGGTGCCCTCTGACCAGCTCTCGCGCGAGCTGCAGCACGGGCACGGGATCGAGCCTCAGCAGCGCCACTGGCCCGTCGTCGGCGCAATCCGCGTCGAACCGGTTCAACACCACCTCGGGCCGGCCGAGCCGCCCCTGGCGAGCGGCGGCCATCACCGCGCTGGCCAGCTCCACCCGGGTCAGCTCGCTCGTCACCACGGGTTCATCGGCTTCCAGCAAGCGGTACCGGAGCAATTCGTGATCCGGTTCGTCGACCAGATAGGCCCGGACCAGGGCGCTGGTGTCGGCGTAGATGACGCTCAACCCCGGGCTCGCTCCGTCTCCAGCGCCTCGCTCACCGACGTCCCGGCCCCGTGCGTGGCCTTCTCCACCGCCTGCCAGGAAGGAGTGCGGTCCGGCCGTGGGGGCACCACCAGCCATCCTGCCGCCTTCGCCCGCCGTCGAAGCCTTTCGCGTCGATTGCCCGGAGCGACAGCCGCGGCCAGGATCTCGACCACCAGCGCGTTGACGGACCGCCCCTCGGCGGCTGCCCGCTCTCTCAGCCGCGCGTGGAGATCGTCGTCGAGTCGGGTGATGAGCTGCCGCACGCGCCCATGATAGCACTTGTCCGTTTTGTGATAGCATCTGCCCCGGGCCGTCCCCGGCGGCTCCTCGCAGCCCCGGGGCAGGTGCCAGCTCCGCACCGCTTCTCACAGCTCCGGCGGCGACCCGCCTCGATCGGGCATCGCCTCACCACCACCCGCGCGGCCGCTGCCTGCGATCTCCGGGTACGCGCCCGGCTCGCCGCCGGCGCGGTGGCGGCGACGCGGCGGGAGGGCTGGAGACTGCTGGCTGTCGAGTGAGTGTGAGTGTGGGAAGGGGGACCCACGAGGCCGGCCTCATGGGGACCGCGGTAAGAGCCGGGCTTGCCGGGCACGCGGCGAGAAGCGCGAGGCCGGCTTGGGGACCCCATGTGAGGGGGTTCCGATGGGGGAGCCCGCGAGGGCAACCCCGTGAGGGGTGCCGCTTGATGACGACTGATCACTCAGCGGCAACGGATCAAGAGATCCTCCGGGGGCGTCGGCCCGGCGCCCGCGCCGATGCGCCTGAGCCCCGGGCCGCGCCTGTCTCCCCCTCCACCAGGGCCCCGCGGGTGGCGTCCAGTACGTCTCGCCTGGCGAGGATGCCACGCCCCAGGGCCGAGTGGCGGATGCCGAGTGCCTGGCGCCGCCAGGAATCGGGCACGTACTTCCCGTCGATGGGCGTCATCCGGGAGGGCGTGTCCGGGCAGCGACCCGCGAAGTCGATCGCTCCTGACGGGCCCCGGTAGTGCGCGCCCCACCCATGGGGACGAACGGAGCCTCGTCGCACCGCCTCACACCGCTGGAGGAGAGCCACGCCGACCTGCTCGTTGAGCTTCGTGATCTCGATGTGGAGACTGCCGTGCACGAGCTCGGGCAGGCGCGACCGGCGGATCGAGGAGGTAGAGCTTGCGCTGCTTGCGCCGATCCACGTGGCCGGTCGCGTCGGCCCGTGGGCAGGGCCCAGACCCAAGAAGCCGGCGATGAGGGGGCCGAGCCGGGCCCGTGACGCGTCCCGGCCCATGCCGACCTCGCCCGCCAGGTCGTCGAGCACGGACCCGCCGGTCCCGCTCGTGATCGCATCCCCCTGGCGCCACGTCCCAGAGGGCGCGCCAGGTGTGGACTTCAACGGTGTTGGAGCGGCGCCAATCGGCGAGGGCGCTCGGATAGCCGCCGACCTCGAGGTATGCCTGCCATGCGGCGGACAGATCGTCCGTGTGCGGGGCGAGGCCCAGCCAGACGTCGCAGGCCCGGCGGGACATGAGTTCGTCGACCCGCAGCGCGGTGACCGATGGGACGGATGCGCCGACGCTCCGGCAAAAGGATCCGAAGCTCATGGAAGGAGCGCCCGGTCAGGATCGTGCACCGGGCCGCGGCGGCCGGCGAACGCCTTTATGGCCTGGTCCAGGTTGCCGTTGGACGGACCGGTCGGGACCACACGGTCGTCACGGAGCCCGGGGTTGTCGCGAAGGTTCTTGATCACCGTCCACCACTCACCCCAGCAGGTCGTGATCTCGTCGATGAACCGGTCCCTGGGACCCTGCCGGATGGGGCTGGTGAGGAGACGCACCACGTGCTCGTAGCACGTCCCGAGCCGGTTCGCCTGCCATCGGTCGACGCTCACATGGACGACGCGCAGGGTTCGACCCCTTTGTCGAGCAACCTCCGCACCATGCGGCGAATCGACACCGTCTCTCCGACCCGCCGAGGCCCGTAGAGCATGTACAGGCCACCGGGCCGGAGGTCGCTCAGAGGATCGGGATCGTGCTCGACACCCACTGCGTCGGCGTCTCTCAGGTACGGATCCCGCGTGCTCCAGTCGGTGGCGCGCCACCAGGGACTGTCGCGGCGGACCGCCTCGCCAACCGGCTCCGCCGTCTCCATGGCCGGGACGGCGGGAAGGGGCCACGGCTGGAGCGGTGGCACGCGGCGCCCGGACGGTGTCCAACGCGCTTCCGCACCTGGCGGTGTCCTCGTCGTGGACGGGGACGGTTCCAGGTCACCTGGTCGGTGGGGCGCCCTTGGCTCCGATGTACCGCCGGCCGAGCTCCGAGGTGGTGCTCAGCCGGCGGCGCGGGGTGGGAGGGAAAGCCGGGGGCGGTTGGATCTGGTTGACCCGGAAGACGAGCGCCGGTGCGATCAGCACGTCGTCGGCGGCCACCTCCACTCGGCCCGGTCCTGGACCTCGGACCCCGAGGTTGACGTTCATCAGGAGGTTCAGGTGCGACCTCTGGTCCGGGGAGGGTGGTTCCTTGAACGCGGTCGGGACCTCCTGCCAGGGGCCTTCCACCGTCTGATGGGTGACCCGCATGCGAAGCCGGTGGAGTTGTCGGCTCCCCTTGGCGTCGGCCTCGAACCTGAGCACCGCGTAGACGTGCAGCAGGGCCGGAAAGGTCAAGACCCCGAGGTTGTCGACGCCGCCTCGCCACCCCATGAAGGTGCCATCGGAGTTCTGCATCGCCTCTTGCACGAGGAACGCGGCACGCAGGTTCATTGGTGATGCCCGGCCTCCTTGGGGTCGATCCCGGCCTGACGAAGGATCGGCCGGACGGTTCCCGCCGCAGATCTCCCCGACGTCGGGGACGCTCACCGGTCGAGATGCCCCCGGGAGCCTATGGATGTCGTGCCTGGTCCCATGCCGTTGGAGCACGCCCCCATGGTCCAGCAGGAGCCGCACGACGTCGTCCGTGGTCCAGAGCAGGGGAAGCCGGGCTCGCGTGCCGGTCAGCTGACGTAGAACTGACGCATGAAGTAGGGCGCCTGGCTGCTCACCGGGAAACGCCGGAGTTCGGCCGGCGGTACCAGCTGCCCGGGATCGATGCCCTCCTCGGCGGACCGGACGGCTTCGGTGACGGCCTGTACGAGGTTGTCGGTCGCCTCCTCGGCCATGCTGGCCACGGACACGATGTCCAGCTCGGGACGCAGCGAGGACCATTGCCCTTCTCTCGGGCGTCGCCCTGCCGCCGTGCCCGCGGGAGCCGGGCGACATCGTGCGGTGAGAGGTCGCCGCAGGGTCACCGCCGGACGGCGACGACGCCGGAGCCACCGGCGAAGGGATGGGCGGGCGCCCGTGGACGTCCGGCCACCCGGCGGTGAGGCCCGGCTCGCGCCGCGACCGCTCAGGCGGGTGCGAAGGCCGAGCGCAGGGCCGCCCTCGCCTCGGCCGCGGTGGTGGCGTCGAGGGCGGCGGCGGCCGCCTCCCGGCAACCGTCCTGGCTGGCCCGGGCCAGGGCCTCCGCCACCGCCTCCATCGCCCGCAGCCCCATGCTCAGCGAGCCCACCCCCACCCCGACCAGGAAGACCGCGCCCTCGGGCGTCCCCGCCATCTCGCCGCAGGCGCCGGCCTCCATCCCCAGCGCCCGCGCCGCCTCGACCGCGGTCGCGATCAGGCGCAAGACGCCGGGGTTGGTCTCGCTCAGTTCGGGGCCCCACTCCAGCTCGCGGTCGGCCCCCAGGGCGTACTGGGCCAGGTCGTTGGTGCCCAGGCTGATGAAGTCGACCAGGCCCCGGAAGGCGGTGAGGTGGAGGGCGGCTGCCGGCGTCTCCAGCATCATGCCCAGCCGGGGCACGGCCAGCTGCAACGAGCGAGCCTCGGCGACGAAGAGCTCCCGGGCGGCGCGCACCTCCTCGACCGCCGCCACCATCGGGACCATCACCCGGAGGTTGGGGCAGACGGCGGCCGCGCGCAGCAGCGCCCGCACCTGCGGCCGGGCCAGCTCGGGCCGGGCCAACCAGAGGCGGATCCCGCGCCGACCCAGGGCGGGGTTGGGTTCGCGCTCCGCGGGGAGGTAGGGCAGGGCCTTGTCCGAGCCCACGTCCAAGGTGCGCACGATCACCGGATGGGGGGCCAGGGCGCGGGCGGCCCGCTCGTAGGTCTCCGTCTGCTCCTCCTCCGACATGGGCTCGGGGCGGCCCAGGAAGAGGAGCTCGGTGCGGAAGAGGCCGATGCCGGCCGCCCCCCGGGCCGCCGCCGCGGCCGCCGAGGCCGGCGATCCGGCGTTGGCCATGACTGGGACCGGGAGGCCGGTCAGGGCGAGGCGCTTCGGGGTCGTGATCTCGGCGGTGGTCGGCGCCTCGGGCAGGAGCCACACCGTCCCGGCGTCCCCGTCCACCTCCGCCGCCCGGCCCCCGGCCGCCGCCGCCACCGCGCCCTCCACCCCCATCACCGCCGGGATGCCCAATTCTCTGGCCACGATGGCGGCGTGGGAGGTCGGGCCCCCGGCCTCGGTGACGATGGCCAGCAGCAGGCCGGGGTCGGCGGCCAGGGTGTCGGCGGGGGACAGCTCCCGTGCCACCACCACCGCCGGCCGGGTGAGCGAGGCCAGCCGGGAGGCGGGGCGTCCGGCCAGCGCGGCCAGCAACAGGCGACCGGCCTCGCGGACGTCGGCCGCTCGAGCGGCCAGGTAGTCGTCCTCCAGCTGCTCCAGCTGGGCCGCGTACCCTTCCAGGGCGCGCTCGACCGCCCGGCGGAGGTCCGAGCCTGTCTCCAGCTCCTTGAGCACGGCGGCCTCCAGGGCTGGGTCGCGGACCATGAGCGCCTGGGCTTCCAGCACCTCTGCCCCCTGCGGGTTCTCGGATCGGACCTTTCCTGCCAGGTCCTCCAGCTCGGCGGCCGCCCTCTCCGCCGCGGCGCGCAGGGCGTCCAGGGGGGCGGCCGGCGTGGCCGTCGACGCCGTGTCCTCCTCGACCACGTGCAGCGGCCCACGGGCTCGTCCCCCGGAGACGGGCACGCCGCGCAGCAGCCGAGCGCCGGTGGCCATCCAGGTCAGCTTAGCCTTGCCCGACCACGGCCCCGGTAAGACGAAGCTGCATGGGCCGGCGCCGGCTGTTGCTGCGGGTTTATCCCTCCCCGGAGCATGCTGTGAGCAACGGACGACGGCCGCCGCCGTCTCCCTGAAGGGGCAGTTCCAACTCCCCCACCGACGTAGGGGCCGGCTCCGGCCGGCCCCTCAGTGGGGCAGCCCGCCCGTGCCTCCTCGGCCTCGGCTCATGGCCGCCCCGGGTGTCCGGCGTCGGGCGATGGGTCAGGCCGTGCCCGGCCCCTGCGCAGCCGCACCTCGATGCCGATCCCGCTCCCCTCCAGCTCACAGGCGCCGAAGGGGCTGGGGGCGGCGAAGCGCTCGAACTGCGCTCCGGTGTGCGCGCGCCGGCGAAGCATGCGCAGGTCCCACCTAGTCATGAACGCGTTCACCGCTCCCAGCCCCATCCCCCGCACCACCTCGTCGATGGCGGCGTCGGAGACGTCGCGGCGCAGGTCCTGGATCACCGCCGTCCCCGTCACGGAGGACGCGATGCATCTCCTCGATCGCCCTCTGAGGCTGGGCGAAGTTCTTGAACGCGGCCTGGCAGACGACCAGGTCGAAGGAGCGGCTGATGTCCAGCCCGGTGACGTGGAACCGCCCCGAGCGGGCCACCTCGATGGCGAGGTACCCGGGGCCAGGCGCCACCTCCAGCACCCGGTCGCCGTCGGGCAGGAGCCCGGTGAGTCGGGAGGCCGGCTTCCTCCGCTCCTCGATCTGACCCTCGGAGCGACGCAGCCCCGCGTACCAGCGGGCCACGATGCCCTCCATGGGCAGGCCCTTGAACGCCCTCTCCCGTCGCCTGGCGATCATCGCCATGGGTGCACCTCGCTCTCACCTCCGGCCGGATGGGAACCGATCTCGGGGCGGCCGGGATCGGTGATCAGGGGGTCGGTTGCGGCCTCGGGCCGGCGTCCGGCCATCCGGGGCCGTGACCCGTCCCCGGCCGGGCGCGTCCGCACCGTCAGGCAGGCCAGGGCCGCCGCCACCACCACGGCGAGGGGCAGCACGACGGTCAGCCGCATCGCGTCCACGTAGGCCTGGGCGAA
>DATGLL010000113.1:0-5165 GCA_035294145.1 Candidatus Dormiibacterota bacterium
GGCACGCCGACACCCGCAGCCCGGCCAGCGGCCGCTCCCGCCGAAACCGCTCCCGGATCATGAGCAGCACCGGCATCTCCCGCGCCGCCCACTCGATCAGCTCCTCACCCGCCTTTGCCAGCGAAGGATCCTTGATGTCACGACCAACGTGTGCTGCCATTGCCATCGACCGTAGGCCCCGCCGGGCAGCCGGGCAATGACGATTCCCCTAGAGTTGCCGGCACCTGACTTGTGCCATACCACAGGGAAGCCCTCCGAACCGCCCCCCGGCGACCGGCGATCGCGGAGATCGGCCCTTCCTGGATCTTGGCCTTGGGCACAGATCGTCGGGCGACCTCATTGTGCTCCACCACAGGATCGAGCCTCCGCCAGCGCGGTAGGATGCGAACATGGCGGTGCAGAGCCACCTGTCCGCCGAGTCAATGTCCGCGCGGGCGGACAGCACCAGCCGCGAGAACCAGATGCTTCGCGAGCTGGTGACCATCTACCACCACCTGACCGGCCTCGCCCTGCAGAGCGCCGACCTGGAGACCGTGGCCGGACTCCTGGCGGAGCGAGCCGCGGACCTGGTGGCGATCGTCAGCCCCACCCTGGACGTGCTCGCCGCCGGCGCCGCCGGTGAGAGTCCCCAGGAAGCCGCGGGCCGAGCGCGCGACTTCATCGCCAGCCGTCGGCTAGGGCGGGTGGTGAGCGTGGTGGCGCGGACCCGTCGGCCCCTGCGGCTGCCCGCCGCCGAGGGATCGCCGCCGGTGGTGGTTGCCCCGATCCTGGTGGGCGACGAGATCCTGGCCTGCCTCCTCACCATGGAGCGGTCCCAGGAGGAGGCCGGAGAGGACATCAGCCTGCTCGTCACCGAGCACGCGGCCACCATCTGCGGTGTCATCATGGGCCGGGAACGGGTGATCGCCGCGGCCGCGGCCCGTGTCCGCGACGACCTGGTCGAGGGGCTCCTGCTGGGGCGGGCCGCCGAGCCAGAGGAGGTCGATCGCTGGGCCCAGCACCTGGGCTACGACCCTACCCACGTGCACCGGGTGATCTCGGTCACCCTGGAGGACGCCACCGACCAGGAGGCGGACGCCACCGAGCAGGCGGTCCGCCGGCGCCGGATCCTCGACGGCCTGGCCCGGTTCGCCGGGGGCCGTGCCCCCGATGCCATCGTGGCCATCCGGGACCGGGAGCTTGCGATCGTGGCCCGCGAGCACACGGCCGCCACGGACCAGCGCTGGCTCCTCCCCCGCGAGCTCGGCGAGGCCCTGCTCGCGCACGCACGGCGGCTCTACCCAGGCGCCGTCCTCACGGTGGGCATCGGCGGGGCCTGCCGACGGCCCAGCGAGGTCGCCCGATCCTACGCCCAGGCAAGGCGCACGATCGGAACCCTGCGACGCCTGGGTCGACACGGCGAGGCGGTGGCATTCGAGGACCTGGGCATCCACCGCCTCCTGCTCCAGGTGCCGGATCTCGACGAGCTGCGGGCGTTCGCCGACGAGGTGATCGGCCCACTCCTCGCCCACGAGCGGCAGCACCGTTCGGGATACTTGAAGACCTTGGCCACCTACCTCCGAGAGAACGGCAGCCTGCAACGAGCCGCCCGCCAGCTGCACGTCCACCCCAACACCGTGACCTACCGTCTCAACCGCGTCCAGGCCATCTCCGGCCTCGACCTCGACCGCTATCAGGATCGGTTGATGGCCCAGGTGGCGTTGGAGATCGTGGAGGCGCTGGGCGACCGATGAGGGCCGATTTCGCCGCGGCGATCCAGCAACGCGTCCTGGTCTGCGACGGGGCGATGGGAACCATGCTCCACGCCTCCGGCATCCCGCTGGACCGGGCCCTCCCCGAGCTCAACCTCTCCGATCCCGGCCTGGTCAGAGCCATCCACGACAGCTACCTGGCCGCGGGGGCAGACGTGATCCAGACCAACACCTTCGGCGCCAGTCGGCTTCGCCTGGCCCCACACGGCCTCCAGGACCTGGTCCGCGAGATCAACCTGGCCGGCGCCCGGATCGCGCTCGAGGCCCGCGCCGCCGCCGGCCGACCAGCCTTCGTGGCCGGCTCGGTGTCGCCGGCGGTCACGGCCGCGCAGCGGGCCAGGACCGACCCGGAGGCTCGCGCCGAGGCCATTCGGGAGCAGGTCCGAGCGCTGGCCGAGGGCGGCGTGGAGGTGCTCATCTTCGAGACCTTCGGCTACCTGACCGAGATGCTGGAGGCGGTGCGCATCGCCAGCTCGGAGTGTGACCTGCCGATCGTGGCCCAGATGACCTTCACCGACGATGGCCAGACCTTGGGCGGGGAGAGCCCAGGGGCGGTGACGACGGCGCTGGCCGAGCTCCCGGTCACGGCGATCGGCGCCAACTGCACCCTCGGCCCGCAGGGCTTGCTGGGCATCATCGAGGGCCTGTCGCGTCACACCACGCTCCCTCTCAGCGCCCAACCCAACGCCGGGGCCCCGCGGATGGCGGGCGGCCGGCGCTTCCAGTACAACGTTGACGCGGACTACTTCGCCCGTTACGCCCGGCGCTACGTGGAGGCCGGGGCCACGCTGATCGGTGGCTGCTGCGGGACGACGCCGGAGCACATCCGAGCCGCCGCCGAGGCCGTCGCCGGCCTCCGTCCCACCGATCGGGGACGCTTCCTGGTGTCGGCGACGTATCCCCAACGAGCGGTGACGACCGAGGCGGGCGAGCTGAGCGACGGTGGGCTGGCCGACCAGCTGGCGGCCCGACGGTTCGTCGTGGCAGCCGAGGTGCGACCGCCGCTGGGCGGGGGAGCAGAGCAGGCCACCCAGGAGGCGATGGAGTTCCGCAACCGAGGCATCCAACTGTTCACGGTGGCCCCGACGACCAGCGCCCGCGCTCAGATGAGCCCCCTGGGGTTGGCCCTCCACCTGCAGCAGCGGCTCCAGGTGGAGGCGATCCTGACCGTGACCACCTGGGACAAGAGCATCATGACGTTGCAGGCCGACCTGCTGGGCGCCCATGCCCTGGGCATCCGCAGCGTCGTCTGCCGAACCGGAAGCCCGCCGCTACGGGGCGACTACCCGAACGTGGACGGCATCTGGGAGGTGGACTCGGTCGGCCTCATCGAACTCCTGGATCGGCTCAACCACGGCCGGGACTCCAACGGCCTGGTGCTCGATGCCGCGACCTCGTTCTACGTGGGGGCTCGCTGCAATCCCAGCGCCTCCGACTTCCAAGCGGAGCTGGCAAGGACACGGGCCAAGGTCGCGGCCGGGGCGCGATTCCTGATCACCCGCCCGCTCTACGACCTGGAGGCCCTCCGCCGGATGATGACCGCCCTGCCCGGGCAACGCGTGCCCATCCTCCTCGCCGTGCAGCCGCTGCGCAGCTTCAGCGAGGCCGAGTACCTCCGCTATGAGGTGCCGGACGTGATCATCCCGGACCCGGTCCTCGAGGCCATGCGACGGGCCGGCGACGCCGAAGGCGAGGTCGGCCTCCAGCTCGCCGAGGAGCTGCTCGAGGAGGCGGCTGGGCTCGTCGAGGGCGTGGTCCTGTCCCTCGCCGGCGCCCCCCAGGGAGCGCTGGACCGCTTGCTCCAGGTCGTCGCCCGGTGCCAGCCGGCGCTGCTCTCCTCCTGACCTGGCCGAGACGGCCGGAACGAGGCCACGGCATGGGTCGTCCATCCCCTCCCCAGGGCCCGGGGCCCCGCCACCGGAGGGCGGGGCCGCCGGGCGGGTCGGGTCAGCCCTCTGCCCCCGCGGGCACGCCCAGCTCGGCGCGGACGATCCGGGCTCCCTCGCTCAGGGCCCGAAGCTTCATCCGGGCCACGATCCGGGGCAGGTTGCGCAAGCCGCAGTCGGTGGTGAGGTAGACCCGCTCCGGGGGTACCACCTCCAGCACCTTGCGCACCCTGGCCGCCACCTGCTCGGGGGTCTCCACCATGGTGGTGCGGACGTCGATGACCCCGATCGCCACCTCACGATCGGCCGGGAGGGTGCGCAAGGCATCGATGTCCACCATCTCCCGGTTGGCGAAGTCGAGCACGAACTGCTCCACCGGTGCCGCGTAGAGACGAGGGAGCACGGCCTCGTAGCCGCGTGGGAAGAGGCCCGCCAGCCGGTTCCCCCAGGCGTTGCCATAGCAGAAGTGCCAGGCGATCTTGGCGTCCACCCCCTCGACGCACTTGGCGATCACGTCAACGATCCACTCGAAGTCGGCGTCGTTGCCGGTGAAGAGCGGCAGCCAGGAGCCGAGGTCCTCGAGCTGGAGGAAGGTGGCCCCCGCTTGCACCAGGTCCTTCATCTCGGCGTTGAAGATCGGGGCCAGAGCGTACGAGAGCTCGCGGGCGTCCTTGTAGTGCCGGAAGTAGACGTGCCAGGCGAGGTTGACCGGGCCGGCGCCCACCGAGACCTTGATCGGCCGGCGGGCGTTGCGCTTCGCGACCTGGTAGAGGTCGGCCAACCGGATCGGCCCTCGGCTGACCGGGCCGCTGTTCACCACCCCGCCCCAGTCGGAGAGCAACTCCACCTCCTTGCTCCGCTCGGACACGCCGACGGCGCTGGGGTGCTCCTCCTTGGCCGGCTCGAAGCCCCCGATCCGCTCGTACATGTACCAGCAGAAGGACCCGATCCCCCCGACGTAGTCGTCGAAGTACATCTGCCCATCGGTGACGATGTCGAGGCCAGCTTCTTCTTGGTCCCGGATCGCGGCTGCGGTCGCGTCCTCGTAGGCCTCGGCGTGCGGCGCGTGCTTGAAGGCCACCCGGACATCGCGACCGAGGAGCTGGTACGTGTACCAGTGCGGCCGAGGATAGGAGCCCACCATGGTGGTGGGCAGCACCGTGTCCACGATCTTGCGCATGTGCACCTCCTTCTCTTTCCGTTCACGCCGGCGATCCGAACGCGCCGAGGCATCCGCGCGCCCATCCAGCCTGGGTTGACCTCAGCTTAGACGGTGGGCCGCAGGGCCTCGCGGGTCACCTGAGCTGATGACCGTTGCCGCCGAGTACGCAGTAGCACTCACGCGGCACCCCTCACGGGGTTGCCCTTGCGGGCTTCGCGCTTCCTTGCCGCGTGCCCGGGAGGCCCGGGTCTTACCGCGGCTCTGCGCTTCACGAAGGCTCCAACTGAGCCTACGGGCGGGGCCCCCACCAAGCCAGCTTGGTGGGGTGCCCCGGGCGAGTACCTCGCCAGGTTGATCGCGGCGTTC
>DATGLL010000114.1:0-2791 GCA_035294145.1 Candidatus Dormiibacterota bacterium
CAGTTGGAGCCTTCGTGAAGCGCAGAGCCGCGGTAAGACCCGGGCTTCCCGGGCACGCGGCAAGGAAGCGCGAAGCCCGCAAGGGCAACCCCGTGAGGGGTGCCGCGTGAGTGCTACTGCGTACTCGGCGGCAACGGCTCAAAGCATCCGCCCCAAGACCGTCGATCGTTGGCGTTGGGCAGGAAAGCTGCCAGCCCCGGTGGCGCGCGTGAGCCGTCCGATCTCGGTCGGTGGCCCGCCGAGGGCCGGGAGGGTGGGCGGCGCCGCGCGGGCGTCATCCGCTGACCAGAGGGCCGACCTGGGCCAGCGGGTGGCACGGTGACGGCGTGGGCGGCTGGGCAAGGCCTCGGGTTGGTCGGGTGATGACCGAGGTCGATGACGACCTGCATCGCCACGAGGCAGGCCTGGTGGGGATGACGGTCTGGGGCGAGGTATGGCCGAGATCCCGACCAGCCTCTGCGCCCCGCGCTACGGGCGGCGCTCCAGGGGGCCCCACGAAGCTGGCTTGGGGACCCCATCGGGAGCCGTCCGATGGGGAACCCCCGGCGCGGTCACCCCGATCCCGTCTCGAGGGTCGGCGTGGAGGTGGGGGTGCGCCGGACGGCGGCGGTCGCGACCGCCGAGGGGTGATCGAGCGGGCTCCGGTGGGGACCCCGGTAAGCCCTGGCTCGTCCGGGCGTGCGGCAGGGCGGAGGCCCGCGAGGGCAACCCCGTGAGGGATGCCGCCGGATGGGACGATCGCCCCCTCGGCGGCAACGGCGTGCAGCGTTGGCGCCCACCGGGGCACCCTTTAGCCTGGTGACCACCAGGGAGTCGCAGGGCCGGCGTCGGGTCTTGCTGGACGCCCGTCCCCTCCAGGGGGCCGACGCCCAGCGGGGCATCGGCAGCTATGTGCGTGGCCTGATCACGGGGTTGATCGAGGAGGGCTACGACGACCAGGTGGCGCTGCTCGTGGATGCCTCACTCCCGGCCCCGCCGGTGCCCAAGAGCCGGTTCGTCGCCTACACGGCTCGCCGACGCTACCGGGGCCGCCTGGGGCTGGTCGAGGAGGCGGCCACGATCGGCCGCCAGCTGGAGCGGATCCGCCCCGCCCTCTACCATGCCACCACCCTGGCCTTGCCCGGACGCTGCCCCGTGCCCCTGGTGGTGACCGTTCACGACTTCATTCCCTGGGCGCTGGGCGGGCTCGGGCTTTTGGGCGAGCGGACCCGCTGGTGGCTCGGCCGCCGGCTGGTGCGGCGTGCCGACCTGGTCATCACCCCCTCGGAGTCGACGGCCCGGGACGTGCGTCGGCTGGCCGGGATGATCGAGGACCGGATCCTGGTCGTCCCCGAGGGGCTGGCCCCGGGTTTTGCCCCCGCCCAGGGGGCACGGGAGCGGGTGCGCGATCGCCACGGGATCCGTAAGCCCTACCTCTTGTTCATCGGGGCGCTCGATCGCCGCAAGGACCCACGGGCGCTGCAGCGGGCCTGGCAGGTGGCGAGGGAGGAGGGGGCGGACGTGGAGCTGGTGCTGGCCGGCGCCGCTAGCCGTCAAGCCCCGGCCGACATGGGTGAGGCTCGCCTCCTGGGCTACCTCGACCACGCCGCCCTGGTCGACCTGTACTCGGCGGCGGCCTGCCTCATCTTCCCCAGCCGCTACGAGGGCTTTGGGCTGCCGGTGCTGGAGGCGATGGGTTGCGGTTGCCCGGTGGTCACCTACCGCAATTCCAGCCTGCCCGAGGTGGCGGGCGAGGCCGCGGTGCTGGTGCCGGACGGCGACGCGGTGGCCCTCGGCCGGGCCGCGGCCGAGATCGTGCTTCGGCCCGAGCTGGCAGCTCGCCTGCGCGAGGCCGGCCTCGCCCGCGCTCGGACTTTCACCTGGCGGCGCGCCGCTCGCGCCACCATCCGGGCCTACCGGCGGCTGCGGGGGGAGGAGGACTGAGCGGTAGGCCTCGGCCGAGGAACCCGGTCCCCCGCGCGGACGGGCCGTGCCTCGGCCTGGGATACTTCTGGGTTGCGATTGACATGACCACCATCGATCTTGCCCGTTACATCCGCGACGTCCCTGACTTCCCCGTGCCCGGCATCCTCTTCCGGGACATCACCCCCTTGCTGCGTGACCCGCGGGCGCTCGGGGAGGCGGTGCGACGCATGTCCGCGCCCTGGCTGGGACGGGGGGTCGACCTCGTTGCCTCCATCGAGGCGCGGGGGTTCATGTTTGGCGCTGCCATGGCGATCCAGCTCGGCTGCGGGTTCGTCCCCGTGCGCAAGGCGGGCAAGCTCCCCTGGCGCACCTGCTCGGTCCGCTACACGCTCGAGTATCGGGAGGATGTCCTTCACATCCACGAGGACGCGGTGGAGCGTGGCCAGCGGGTGCTGGTGGTGGACGACGTCATCGCCACCGGCGGAACGGCGGCGGCCGTGATCGAGTTGGTGGAGAAGCTCGGCGGAGAGGTGGTCGGGGTGCAGTTCCTGGTCGAGCTGGTCGGGCTGCGCGGACGCGACCTCCTGGAGGGGCGGGAGGTCCGAAGCGTCCTCGCCTTGTGAGCGATGGGCATGCTCATCCCCGTTGGGGACAGCCCAGCGGGCGGCGAGCTCGCCGGCTCGGCCCGGAACGAGGCCCCCCTTGGAGGAGTTTGTATCGACGATGAGTTTGAGCTCGACGGGCGGTGACATCAAGGATCCTTCGCTGGCAAAGGCGGGTGAGGAGCTGATCGAGTGGGCGGCGCGGGAGATGCCGGTGCTGCTCATGATCCGGGAGCGGTTTCGGCGGGAGCGGCCGCTGGCCGGGCTGCGGGTGTCGGCGTGCC
>DATGLL010000115.1:0-8213 GCA_035294145.1 Candidatus Dormiibacterota bacterium
CGTTGAGCACCCAGAGGACCTGATCGAGGGTCGCGTGCAGGCCGTCCAGCACGCTGGGGATGGCGACGTTGACGATGGTCAGGTCCAGCAGCGTCATGAAGAGCCCCAGGCTCAGCACGGCCATGGCCGCGGCCGGGCTGCACGTCCCCGGGCTCGAACGCGTGAAGCCCATGTCGGGTCGAACCTCCTCTTGTGAATGGGGAGCGGCGGCTCGACCCGGCTATCCTTGGGACGGAGGGCCTGGGACGCCGGATCGTGCCGTGCGCTCGGGTCTCGACGGCCCCGGGAGTTGCCGCTCCCCGGGCCGCTCTTTCTCCGCTCAGCGGAAGGCGAACCTGATCATGGCTGCGGACACGGCCAGCAGCAGGACGAAGAGGCCCAGGCCGATCGGAGACCCCCAGCCATACCACCTCGGGGATCCCCAGCCGTACCACCCCCTGGAGGGGTCGTGATCGCCGACCTTCTCGTGATCTCGTTCGTCCATCCGCCCTATCTCCCTCTCTAACATGTTAGAGAAACCTTTGGCTATGATGCCCCTACGGCCGTAGGAAACGCAAGGAGCGCCGGTGAGGATGGCTGACGGTGAGGGTCGGACGGCCCTCAGCCGGGAGCGCGTGCTCGAGGTGGCGCTGGACCTGCTCCAGCGAGAGGGTCTGGAGGCCCTGACCATGCGCGGGCTAGCCGACCGGCTGGGGGTGAGGGCGGCCTCCCTCTACTGGCACGTCCGCGATCGCGGCGAGCTGGTCGCCCTGCTGGCCGAGCGACTGCTGGCCGCGGTCCGGCCGCCTGCCGGCGCCGGCCTGGACTGGCGCGAGCGGGCGCTGGCGGTCTGCGCCGCTCTGGAGCGCATGGTCGTCGAGCGACGCGACGCTGCCCGGGTCGTTCTCGAGGTGCCCGATGCGCTCGAGCGCAGCCAGCCGCACCGGCGTCTGCTGGCGATCCTGGAGGGCGCCGGCCTGCCGAGGGCGGAGGCCGGGGAGGTGACGACCATGATGCTGACCTACGTGCTGGTGGGCGCGGGCCGGGCCACCGGGCCGCCGGCGGTGGAGAGGGGCCGGGCGGTTCTGCTCGCGATCGACACCGGCTCCCGGGGCGTGAACCTGCGGGCCGGCTCGGGCGTGATCGGCCTGGTCCGCAACGCCCACGGTCCCGCCTCCGCCGTACCGGCCCTGGTCCAGGGCGACCGGGTGGTGGTGCGGCGCCCGCGCGGCGTCCGGCCGGGGGAGCTGGAGCTGAACCCGGCCTACCCCTGGCGGGTGCGGGTCCAGGCCCCCACCTGGGGCACCTTCCTCGACCTCTCCGGCCTCGACGTGCGCGAGATCCACCTCGACAGCGGGGCGGCCCGCGTGGAGTGCGTCCTACCCCGGCCGCGCGGGGTGGTGCCCATCCACGTCGCCAGCGGCGTGGTCGGCGTCCGCCTGCGGCGCCCGCCGGGCGTGCCGGTGGTGGCCGACATCAGCGCGGGGGCGCTCCAGCTCAAGCTCGACGCCTTCAGCGTCCGGGCAACCACCGCTGACGCGCGCTGGGAGAGCGCCCCGGACGCCGCCGGCGGGGACCACTATCGGCTCCGGATCAACAGCGGCGCGGCGCGGGTGACCCTGGAGGAGGATCCCTCCATCGCCGCCGGACCGGTGGAGGCCGAGGTCACGGCCCCCCCGGCCGGCCTCGCCGCCGCCCTGAACGTGGTGCTCGACGGCGTGGCCAACCGTCTCCCCCCCACGACCTGAGCCCCGTGGCCCGCGCGCCGGGGGCTGGCAACGGTTCAGATGACGGCCCGCTCCGTGTAGCGGCCGAACACCTCCTCCATGGCGCCCATGATCTCCCCCTCCGTGCAATAGGCTCGGACGGCCTCCAGGATGTGGGGCATGAGGTTCTCCCGAGGGTCGGCCGCGGCCTTGCGGACCTGGTCCAGGGCCCGGCTGGCCCGGGCCGCGTCCCGCTTGCGGCGAACCTCGCGCACCCGCTCCACCTGCTCCTGCTCCAGCTCCAGGGGGATGCGGAGGATCTCGATCTCCTCCTCGTTGCCCTGCGTGAACTCGTTGACGCCGACCATGATCCGTCGACCTTGCTCCAACTCCTGCTGCTGCCGGAAGGCGGCGTCGGCGATCTCCTTCTGGAAGAACCCCGCCTCGATCGCCGGGATCACCCCACCGTAGGCGTCGATGCGCTTGAAGTACTCTTCGGCCTCCTCCTCCAGCCGGTCGGTCAGGTTCTCCACCAGGTACGAGCCCCCGAGCGGGTCGACGGCGTTGACCACCCCCGTCTCGTAGGCGATCACCTGCTGGGTGCGGAGCGCGATCCGGGCCGCCTTGTCGGTGGGGAGGGCGAGCGCTTCGTCCATGGCGTTGGTGTGCAGGGACTGAGTGCCTCCCAGCACGGCCGCGAGGGCCTCGATCGCGGTGCGGGCGATGTTCACCTCGGGTTGCTGGGCGGTCAGCGAGACCCCTGCCGTTTGGGTGTGGAAGCGCAGCTTCCAGGAGCGCTCGTCGCGGGCTCCGTACCGCTCCCGCAGGTGCCTGGCCCAGATCCGTCGCGCGGCGCGGAACTTCGCGATCTCCTCGAAGAAGTCGATGTGGGCGTCGAAGAAGAACGAGAAGCGAGGAGCGAACTCGTCCACGTTCAGCCCCCGCTCGATGCAGGCGTCCACGTAGGCGAACCCGTCGGCGAGCGTGAAGGCCAGCTCTTGGGCCGCTGTGGCGCCTGCCTCACGGATGTGGTACCCGGAGATCGAGATCGTGTTCCAGCGCGGCACCTCGCGGGTGCAGAACTCCACCGAGTCCACGACCAGGCGCATCGAGGGGCCGGGCGGGAAGATGTACTCCTTCTGGGCGATGAACTCCTTCAGGATGTCGTTCTGCAGTGTGCCGTTGAGCTTGGAGAACGGCACCCCCTGTTTCTCGGCCACGCACAGGTACATGCACAGCAAGATCGCCGCGGGCGAGTTGATGGTCATGGAGGTCGACACCTGGTCGAGCGGGATGCCGTCGAACAGGCGCTCCATGTCGGCCAGGGAGTCGATCGCCACCCCGCAGTGGCCGATCTCACCCCGGCTGGTGGGGGCGTCGGAGTCCTGGCCCATCAGGGTGGGCATGTCGAATGCGACCGAGAGGCCAGTCTGGCCGTTCGCGAGGAGGTACTTGTAACGCTGGTTGGTCTGCTCGGCGGTGGCGAAGCCGGAGAACTGGCGCATGGTCCAAAGCCGGCCTCGATACCCGTTGGCATGGATGCCCCGCGTGTATGGATACTCGCCAGGAAGCTCGCGCCGACCGTTGACGTCATCGGCGGTGTAGACGGGCTTCACCGGCAGCCCAGAGATGGTCCTCCCGAATTCCACCGAGGCCATGACCTCATTCTGCGGTCCCCCAGCCCGTTGGGCAATGTGACGTCGACCAAAAGGGGACGGGTGCGGATTGTTGTGGTCTGTGGCCCAGCACGAGCCGAGGTGGCGCGGTTTTGTCGAGACCCTCGCTTGCGCTGGCCGCCGCCGGCCCCTACCTTCGACCACGACACGACCTGTTCCCCTGGGGGAGGTTGGAGGCATGAGCGTGCCCACGGATCGAGAGCTGGAGGCTCGTCAGTTGGCCCTGCTGGCCCGGCAGCTCGAGGAGCTGGAGCTCCGTTCGAGCTTCTACCGGCGCAAGCTGGCCGAGGCTGGGGTGAGAGGGCTGCGGCCGAGGACGTTCGCTGACCTTGGCCAGCTGCCGTTTACGACCAAGGAGGAGCTGCGGGAGAGCCAGCTCCAGGAGCCACCGCTGGGGGCCCACGCGGCGGTCGACCTCCGCGCCGTGGTGCGGATCCATTCCTCGACCGGCACCACCGGCCAGCCGAGCTGGGTAGGCCTCACCCGACGCGATGTCGCCATGTGGACCGAGGTGACGGCCAGTGCACTGACCACGGAAGGGCTGACGCCGGACGATGTGCTGGTGCACGGGGCCAGCTTGAGCCTGTTCGTGGGTGGGCTTCCCTTCAAAGACGCGGTCGAGCACATCGGGGCCACGTTCGTGCCCATCGGCACCGGCGCCTCCGAGAAGGCGGTCATGGCCTTCCGGACCCTGGGCGCCAACGTCCTTCATTCCACGCCCTCCTACGCGCTCTACCTGGCCGAGTACGTGCGCGAGCGCCACGGCCTGGACCCTCGGGACCTTGGGGTGAGGAAGATCTTCGTGGGCGGGGAGCCGGGCGGTGGTGAGCCTGCTACCCGGGCCTTGATCGAGGAGAGCTGGGGGGCGCGCGTGACCGAGGGGCTCGGCAACGCTGACATGGCGCCGGTCATCTTCGCCGAGTGCCCGGCACGGGCCGGCATGCACCACACGGCTGGCGACCACGTCTTGGTGGAGCTGATCGATCCGGTCTCCGGCGAGCAGCTCTCCTGGGAGCCGGGCGCGGTCGGCGAGCTGGTCTACACGGCCACCGACCGTGAGTGCTGCCCGCTGCTGCGCTTCCGGACCCGCGACCGGGTCGAGGTGCTGGGGGTGGGATGCGAGTGCGGCCGTCCCGGCCCCCGCATCCGCTGCGTCGGGCGCACCGACGACATGCTGATCGTGCTCGGGGTGAACGTCTTCCCCAGCGCGATCCGGGACGTGGTCGCTTCGCTGCATCCGCGCACCACTGGCGCCGTCCAGGTCCTGTTGCCGGGGCCGGGCCCGCGGCTGGAGCCCCCCCTTCGCATCCAGGCCGAGCACGGGCCAGGGGAAGCCGACCCGGAAGGGCTGCGCGGCGAGCTGGAGCGGCTGATCCGGGCCCGGTTGACGGTCCCGGTTCGAGTCGAGCTGGTGCCGCCCGACACCCTGCCCCGGTCGGAGATGAAGTCGAGTCTGGTACGACGGCTGGACGAGCGGGCCGACTGAGACCACCGTTGCCCCACAGCGATGGCATGGCTCGCTCGCCGATGGGCCGTCCCCGGCCTCCCGGGCCCGAGCCTTGGCGGGTGACGGTCCTCAGGTTGGGGCGGGATCGTTGTCGGTCGCTCTTACACGGCGATGACAGTTCCCGCATGCCGGCTGTCCAGGATGGTGGGCCACCGGCGGACTCTCCCGCTGGCAGACCATGGGGCATGCCTTGGAACCTTCCACCGGTCGCTCGGACCATGTCACAAGGGCCTCGTCCGACCCTCCCGAGCGGAGGCAGGGGCGCCCAGCCGAGCGTGTCGCGCGGGGCGATGGGCTGGGGATGGCCGCGGTCGGCGGTGCCATCGCCGCCTTCGTCAGCCTCTCGGCCCTCTACGCCCACCTCACGCCTTTCGGCCAGGCTCCCGACGAGATGGCACATCTGGCCTACGTGCGGCTCATTGCCGAGCACCTGGAGCTGCCCTTCGACGTCCGGGAGGATCAGCAGCCGCCTGCGTACTATGCGGCAGGAGCGCTCCTCTACCGGCTGACGGGGTCTCATGTCAGCCTCCAGGGGTTCTCTATCGGCCTGGGGGCGCTCACCCTGCTCATGATCTGGCTGACCGCGCGCGAGCTGTGGCCCAACGAGCCGCTGCGGCAAGCGTCGCCGGTGGCGCTCGCGGCCGCCATCCCGCAGTTCCAGTTCATGAGCAGCGCGGTCTCGAACGACCCGCTCTCCTACCTGAGCGGCGCCTGGCTCGTCTTCCTCATGGTCGTGGTCTGGCGGCGACCTCCGGATCGTCGACGTCTCGTCGCCATTGGAGCCGCCATGGGCCTCGGGTTGCTCAGCAAGGAGACCGACTACGTCCTGGTCGTGGTGCTCTCGGTGGTCGCCCTGGTCGCGTGGCGTCGAAGCCTGTGGCGCTGGGATGCGCTGCTAGTCCCGGGCGCGCCGGCGCTGGGGGCTGGCTGGTGGTTCGTCCGCAACCTGCTCGCCTATCACCATCCCCTGCCCGGGTTGCGACCCGTGGGGGCGGTTCCCTTGCGGCTCCGTCACCTATCCCAAGCGCGGGCGTGGTTCGACATCGCGTTCCGGAGCTCGTTCGCCTACTTCGGCAACATGACAACGCCGATCACCATCGCCGGCTCGCAGGATCTTCTCTACCGGGCGTTGGAGCTCGCGCTGGGGCTGCTCGGGGCGGTCGGCCTGGTCGAGCTCAGCCGTCGCTGGCCCAGCTGGCCTGGACGCCAGCGAGCGGTGCTCGCGACGCTGGTCTCGGTGGTGGTGCTGGCGGCGCTGCAGATGGTCCTGAACAGCGTCCTCGTCGACTACCAGGCCCAGGGACGGTACCTGTACGTGGCCCTGTCCGCCATCGTCATCGGCACCGCCTGCTGCCTGTCCGCGGTGGGTCGCTACCTGCCCGCAGGGCGGCTGGGCGTCGCCCTGCGGGCGGTGGGCCTGGTGGTGGGGATCGGGGCGATGGCGGGGGTGGACGTCCTGGGGGTGATCACGGTCCACGCGCATCTGATCTCGACGCCTCTCGGGAGCGCGCCTCCCGGTTGACCGTCGTGGCCTGCCGGTGAGGCAGCTCGGCCGCCGGGGGGCCTGCCCCCAGCCGCTCAGCTTGAGCGCGTCGTCGGCGCCTGCCCGGTCGCGACTGCTGCCAGCCGCCCGGGTCGGTCAGGCGGGCGGTTGCCGCGCCAGACCACGTGTAGGTCTGGTCGGACCAGGATCAGGTCTCGCTCGTAGAGGTCACGGGCGGCAGGGTCGGGGACGTCGAGGACCTCGAGCGGCGCGCCCAGGGCACGGATGGCCGCCTCCAGCCCCGTGGTATCGGCGCGGGTGCGTCCCAGCCGGAGCAGGGTGTAGCCCTGGCCGAGGCGATCGTGGAGCGCGGTGCCGTCCTCGAGCCAGACATGGGGCAGGCGGGCCCCGGGCCAGGTGGTGGGCACGTAGCGAGGGCTGTCTGGGTCAGGCCCCTCACCCGGCTCCGGCCAGATCAATGGTGAGCCCACGTACCGGTACCCAGCCTCGATGCCCAGGATCTCGGTGACCTTTCGCTGCTCTTGGTCGAATCGGCGTGCCATCTCCCCGGGCGTCTCCGCCTGCCGCCAGTGCTCCCGCCCCTCCATCGCGGCTCGGGAGGCTCGAAGGCTGCGCAGCCCGATGGGACGACGCTCCTGCTCGTAGGAGGGCAGGAGCTGAGGCCCTCCCCATCCGGCCAGAACCGCGGCCAGCTTCCAGGAGAGGTCGATGGCATCCCCCACCCCGGTGTTCATGCCTAGCCCCCCGGTCGGGACCACCAGGTGGGCGGCGTCGCCGGCGATGAACACCCGGCCGGCGCGGTAGCGGTCGGCGCAGAGGAGGTGCTGGGTCCACCGGTTGACCGAGCGCAGCTCGTAGGTCACCGGCATGCCCACGGCCCGCTCGAACACCGGGGCCATCTCGGCGTCGCTGGTGGCCGGGTGGTGCATCGTCCAATGGCGGGTGCTGTCCTGCAAGATCAGGAAGGGGAAGCCCGGCTGGACGAGGTGGTAGTGACGCCCCTTGCCCATGGGAATGCTCTCGTAGAGGTCGTCGCTCCGAAAGAGGGCCTGCCGCAGCGTCCGGATGCCCCCCTCACCCTCGAGCCGGATCCCGACCTGATGCCGAACGGTGCTCGTCCCGCCATCGCAGCCGACGAGGTAGGAGGCGCGCACGGTCACCTGGGCGCCGGTGGCGGTCCGCACCTGGGCGGTCACCGACCATGGGTCCTGCCGAAGTGAGGTCAGCTCCCATCCGAAGCGAACGTCCACGGTGGGCTGCTGGTCGACGAACGAGCGCAGCAGCGGCTCCAAGGTGTACTGCGAGATGACCTGGGAGGGCTCAAGCGGGCGACCGTCGTTGTGAGCTGCGATCTCCGCGCACGCCTCGGCGACCGAGGGATAGGGCAGGTGCGCCAGGGGAGGGCTGGAGAGGGAGGGGGCCAAGAAGACGTCCATGGGCGCGTCGCGAGGAAGGCCAGCATCGCGAATCGCCTCGGCGATGCCCAGGCGTCGGAAGATCTCCATGGTTCGAGGGTTGCAGCGTTCCATGCGCGGGAGCTGGATGCTGTGCTCCTCGCGCTCGATGAGGAGGCAGCGGACGCCACGGCGACCGAGGTCCAGGGCCAGGGTCAGGCCAACCGGGCCGGCCCCCACGATCACGACCTGGGTCTCGACCAGGGCAGGCCCTCGGCCGGCCCCGTCGGCCGGCCGAGGGCGGGGCTCAGAGGGCGAAGAAGACGGTCTCGTCCTCGCCCTGGAGGCGGACGTCGAAGTGGTAGACGCCATTCTCGCCACGGGCGATCAGCGTGCGCCGGCGCTCGGGGTCGACCTGCGCGAGCACCGGATCGGCGGCGTTGGCCT
>DATGLL010000116.1:0-54644 GCA_035294145.1 Candidatus Dormiibacterota bacterium
GGAGATCATCGAGCACGTGCGGGCGCGGATCGCGCACTTCAAGGCCCCACGGGCGGTGGAGTTCTGCGAGCTGCCCAAGACCTCGACCGGCAAGATCCAGAAGTACGTGCTGCGCGAGCGCGAGTGGTCCGGCCGTGAGAAGCGGATCGGCTGAGCCGCAGCACGGGCTTGGTTCGCCCCCAGCCGTGCCGGAGGGATGGCCTCACCCTTGGCGATGACCGCGGCGCATCTCAGGGCGTTGCCCATGATGGCTGCGTCGAGCCCGGGGGGACGCAGGGTTGGGGGGCGCGGCCGGGGAGGGAGACCCTTCCCACCCAGCACGGCCTGACGGGCTGGGGGACTCAGCGTCGCTTCTCCGGTGGCGCCGGGGGGCGCCGGCCGGCGCCTCGGCTGCCTCAGCGCATGGTCGGTAGCTCGTGGTTCAAGGAGGCGATGGCCTCGTCCAGGATGGTGCGCACGTCGTCCGTCGAGCGGCTGTCGAGCCACATCGTGATGGCCACGTCGAAAGGGGCCAAGGCGACGGCCGCCAGCAGCCGGGGGCGCAGGTCTCGGCGATGGTCGAGGCCCAGCCGGATGGCGATGGCCTCGGCCACCAGCTCGCGCAAGCGCTGGCGCCGTTCCAGCTCTTGGGCGCGGAGCGATGGGGAGCGCTGCAGGAGACGAACCAGCGCCAGGGTGCGGTCGGCGGCGGCGCTGTAGGCGGCGATCCGGGGGCGAAGGGCGGTATGGACCGCCTGCAGTGGGGGTTCTTCCGGTGGGCGGGCCACGATCGCGTCGCGCAGCAGCCGGCCCATTCGGTCGAGGAAGCCGAGCACGACCTCCTCCTTGGAGGGGAAGTACCGAAAGAAGGTCCGTCGCGAGATGCCGGCGGCGGCGGCGATCTCATCGATGGTGACGGCGTCGAACTCTCGATCGGTCAACAGCTGGAGGGCGACCTCTGACAGGTGGTCACGCACCGCCTGTCGCTTGCGCTCGGCGAGCCCAAGCCCCCTGCCCTGGGTCTCGACCCTGGATGCCATGCCCCAAAGCATAGACGACGGCTGCGCCGATCACGACACCCGGTGTTGACGTTGGCACTCGATGCCGTCATAGTTACTCATGGGCCGATCCCAAGGCGTGAGCGCAGCATCGAGGCCCGGGAGATTGGGAGGGATGTCGATGAGCGGACGGGTGGTCGCTCCAGGGACCGTGACCTCGGATCGTGCCCCAAGCGGAGAGCGGATCCGTCTCACCGGCGCCCAGGCGCTTGTGCGGGTGCTGAGGTCCTCGGGGGTCGATCGGATCTTCGGGGTGCCAGGAGGCAGCCTCGTCGGGGTCATGGAGGCTATCGCCTCGGAGCCGGGCCTGCGCTTCGTTGGCACCCGTCACGAGGCGACGGCCGCGTTCATGGCGGCGGCCGTGTTCCACGCTGACGGCCGGGTGGCGGCCTGCCTTGGGGAGCAGGGGCCCGGGTCGCTCAACCTCCTCTCCGGCCTGGGGACCGCCTCCAACAATCACCTGGCGGCGATGGCCATCACCGCCAGCCCTCCCACCGGCCGCACCCATCCGTTCCTGGGCATGTTCATGGAGTTCGACGGTCGTCGGCTCTTCGAGCCGGTCGTCAAGTGGAGTGGGCAGGTCACCGATCCGGGCCGGGTTCCGTCCGTGATCCGCTGGGCCTTCCGCGAGGCCTTGACCGGTTGCCCGGGGCCGGTGCACGTGGACCTGCCCTCGGACGTGCTGATGGCCTCGGCCGACTTCGAGGTCGTCGACCTGGACGCCCCGCTCGAGCGCTTCCTCCCCTCTCCCCGACTCCCCGCCGACTCGGCGACGGTGGAGGCGGCGGCCCGGCTCCTGGCCGGAGCCGAGCGGCCGTTGCTGATCGCTGGCGGAGGTGCGGCGGCCGCCGGGGCGACCGCCGAGTTCCGTGAGCTCGCGCGTCGTCTGGGGGCGGCGGCCACCGCCACCCAGATGGGGCTGGGGGTGGTCGATTCGACCGGGCCCCGTTTCTTCGGCCACGGTGGGGTGATCGGTGGCCCAGCCGTCCTGCGGGCCATGCGCGAGGCGGATGTGGTGCTCGCCGTGGGCTGTCGCTTCTCCTCCTGGATGTGGGACGGCGAGGGGCCGGCGGCCCCTGGCTGGCCGAGGCAGGCGCTGATCCAGGTCGACCGGGATCCAACGGCCTTCGGGCGCCTGCGTCCCGTCAGCGTCGCGTTGGTCGGCGATGCCAAGGTCGTGCTCGGGCAGCTGCTGGCCGCCCTGAGGGACCTGGCCGTTCGCCCGGAGGACTCGCCCTGGCTGCGCTCCCTGGTCGAGGAGTACCGGAGCCATCGGGCGCACGTGGAGGCGCTGGCGGCGAGACGTGGGCCGACGATGCACCCCGCGGCCTTGTCCAAGGTCCTGGGGGAGGCCCTGCCCCGTGACGCCCTGGTGGTGTACGACGGCGGCCACACCACGTTCTGGAGCAACGAGCTCATCCCCGCCACCGAGCCCCGCACCCGGTTCCACGACCCCGGCATGGCTCACCTGGGGTTCGGCCTGCCCTACTCCCTGGCGTTGAAGCTACAGCATCCGGATCGCCCGGTCTTCAACGTCACCGGCGACGGGGCCTTCGGCTTTACGCTTCAGGAGCTGGACACCGCGCGTCGTCATGGCCTCAACGTGATCCAGGTCGTGCACAACAACGAGTCGTTCGGCATCATCCGTGCTGGCCAGCGGCGGCGGGGCTTTGAGCTGGGGGCGGCGCTCGAGGGCACGGATTACGCGGCCATCGCTCGTGCCTTCGGGTGCTTCGGGGAGCGCGTCACCCAGCCGGAGGAGATCCGGCCGGCGGTGATGCGCGCGCTCGGGTCGGGGCTGCCTGCGGTCCTCGATGTCCGGGTGGTGTTCGAGGACTTCCCGGCTCTGGGGGCGTTCCGCCGCATGGCCCTGCCGCCGTCGACATGAGCGCCGCCACCGTGGTGGGCGATCGGGCCGGCGAGATCCTGCGGGCGGTGCGCGACCTGGCGCCCTCCATCGCGGCTCGGGCGTCGGAGATCGAGGCCGGGCGCTCGCTTCCGGTCGACCTGTTCGAGGAGTTGAAGGCGATCGGGCTCTTCCGGATGCTCGTGCCCAGGAGCCACGGCGGCGATCAGGTCGGGCTCCTGGCCAGCATGGAGATCCTGGAGACGCTGGCGGCCGCCGACGGCTCCACTGGCTGGACGACGATGATCGGGGTCGAGTCGCCCCAGATCCTCTCCCTGCTGCCTCGGGAGACCTACGATGCCATCTACGCCGATGGGCCCGACGTGACCGTGGGCGGGTCCTTCGCGCCGGCGGGCCAGGCCTGGGTCGAGGACGGTGGATACCGCGTGAGCGGTCGCTGGCCCTTCGCCAGCGGCTGCGAGCGTTGGGACTGGCTGTTCGCCAACTGCACGATCGTCGAGAACGGCCAGCCACGGTTGGAGGCCAGCGGCGAGGCGGCGACGCGAGCGGTCCTGCTGCCGCGTCAGGAGGTGCGGATCGAGGACACCTGGAAGGTGCTAGGCCTGCGGGGGACGGGAAGCCACCACATCGTGATCGAGGACCTCTTCGTCCCCGAGGAACGCACCTTCGACATCTTCGACGGCCGGCCCTGCGTGGCTGGCGTGGCCAGGTACCCGATCCTCGACTTCTGCTTCCACATCACCAGCGTGGCCGTGGGGATCGCCCAGGCGGCCCTGGATGAGGTGGTGCGCGCGGCCCGATCGCGGCAACGGACGTCGATGCGCTCCACCTTGGCCCGCGTCCCACTCGTCCAGTACCGCCTCGGCCGGGCGGAGACCTCGCTCCGGGCCGCCCGTGCTTACCTCCGCGCCGAGGCCGCACGTGTCACGGCGGCCACGGAGCGTGACGACTTCGACCTCATCGCCGAGGTGGCCAGGGTCTACGCCAACGACGCCTGGGTGGCGCAGCTCTGTGCCCAGGTGGTCGATACCTGCTACACCGTCAACGGCTCCGCCAGCATCAGCGACGGCTCCACGCTCCAGCGCTGCCTGCGCGACATCCACACCATCACCCAGCATTCCTCGCTGAACGAGAGCGCGATCACCAGGGCCGGCGCTGCCCTGCTGGGAGAGGAGATCGATCGATGGTTCTGACGGCGACGAGGGCGCCCCGGGCCGAGCACGTGGGAAGCCTGCTCCGGCCTCCGGAGCTCCTGCGGGCCCGAGCGGCGCACCGTGAGGGTCGGATCACGCTGGGGCAACTGCGCGAGGTCGAGGATCGGGCCATCCTGGAGGCGTTGCGACTTCAGGGCGAGGTCGGGCTCGACGTCCTCACCGACGGCGAGTACCGCCGGGAGAGCTGGCTGTCGCCCTTCTGGGACTCGCTGGACGGTCTCACCACCGCCAGCCGGCCGACGGTGTGGATCGAGTGGCATGGCCTTCCCGAGGGGGGACCGTCGCAGGACGAGCTCCAGCTAGCGCCGGTCGTGGTCAACGCCCGGCTCCGCCGCCGGGTGCCGCTGCTGCGGGCCGAGGCGGCCTTCTTGCTGAAGCATGCCCCCGCACCCTTCAAGGTGACCATGCCCAGCCCGACCATGACCGCAACCCTGTACGTGCCCGGGATCACCGACCGCGCCTACCCCACGCCGGCCGACATGGTCCGGGAGGTGGCCGAGCTCCAGGTGGCGGAGGTGGAGGAGCTGGCCGACCTGGGGGTGGGCTGGGTTCAGGTTGACTCCCTCCGCTACCTGTCGCTCCTGGACGAGCGGCTGCGGCAGCGCATCCACGGCCTGGGGGTGGACACCGGCCGGTTGCTGGAGGAGACGATCGCCCTCGACAACCACGTCATCGGGGCGGCCAAGCGTCGTGGCCTCACCGTGGGGTTGCACCTCTGCCGGGGCAACAACCGCAGCGCCTGGATGGCGAGCGGTGGCTACGAGCCGATCGCGGAGCGGCTCTTCGCCGAGATCCTGGCTGATCGCCTCTTGCTCGAGTACGACAGCGAGCGGGCCGGTGGCTTCGAGCCGCTTCGCTTCGTGGCCCCCGGGAAGACGGTCGTGCTGGGGCTTGTCTCCACCAAGACCCCGGTGCTGGAGTCGCAGGACGACCTGTGCCGTCGCATCGAAGAGGCCTCGCGGTACGTGCCGATCGAGAACCTGGCCCTGGGCCCGCAGTGCGGGTTCGCCTCAACGCTGCTGGGCAACCTGATCACGGTCGACGATCAGCGCCGCAAGCTGGAGCTGGTCGTCGATACCGCTCGCCGGGTGTGGGGGTAGGGGAGAGGAACGACGCCAAGGAGGGGGACCATGGGGCCACATGACGATCCCAAGCTCTCGGTCGAGGACCGACTGGACATCCAAGAGCTCTTCGCCCGTTACGCCTGGAGCCTGGACACGGGGGACCTTGAAGGGGTGCTGGCCTGCTTCGTCGAGGACGGGGCCCTGGAGCATCAGCCCCAGGGGCGGTTCGTCGGCCGTGAGCAGATTCGTCAGCTCCTGGAGGACCTGTGGTACTCCCGGCCGGGCTGGTTCGTGGGCCGGCAGCACCTCGCCAATCACTTCCTGATCACGCCTGAGGGGCGAGACCGTGCCCGGGTGCGCGCCTTCTTCTCGATCCTCCAGCACGACACCAACGCTCGGACCAACTTCGTCTTCGGCCTGGGCAACTGGGACAACATCTGCGTCAAGCGGGATGGCCGGTGGTGGTTCGAGTCGGTGACGGTGGAGAAGTGGATCGGGGAGGGGGTGCCGTGGGCGGGGGAGGCACATGCCCGTTCCACGACCGGCGCGGCGAGCGGGGCGTGAGGGCGAGCGTGCGCGGCAAGATCGCGGTCGAGGAGCACGTGGCGGTCGGCGGGTTCACGGTGCCCCCGCTGTTCCGCGGCTCCGAGGTCGAGCGCCGGATCGGCGAGGTGGACGGCCTCCGCCTCGAGGAAATGGAGCGCCATGGCATCGAGGTGGCGTTGCTGTCGCTAACCTCGCCCGGAGTGCAGGCGGTGCTGGAGGTGCGGCGGGCGGTGGAGCTGGCCCGAGCGGCCAACGACGCCTTGGCCGAGATGGTGGCCCGGCACCCGGGCCGCTACCTCGGCCTGGCCGCGCTTCCCCTCCAGGACCCGGAGGCAGCTGCGACGGAGCTGGAGCGGTGCGTGCGCGAGCTGGGCTTTCGGGGGGCGATGGTGAACGGCTACACCAACCTGGGCGATCCGGATACCGCCCTCTACTACGATGACCTCCGGTTCGAGCCCTTCTGGATGCAGGTGGAGCGGTTGGGGGTCCCCGTCTACCTGCATCCGCGCGAGCCCCTGCCCAGCCAGCGGCGCGCCTATGAAGGGTATCCCTCGCTGCTCACCGCGGCCTGGGGGTACGGGGTGGAGACCGCGACCCACGCCATTCGGCTGATCGTGAGCGGGCTCTTCGATCGCCATCCCCAGGTGCAGCTGGTGCTCGGGCATCTGGGAGAGACGTTGCCCTTCGCGATCTGGCGGCTGGAGCATGCCTTCGGCCGACGGAGCCCGGCGCAACCGCTCCAGCGGCCCATCTCCCGGTACCTACGCGAGAACGTCTTCGTCTCCACCAGCGGCCACTTCTCCACCCGAGCGATGATCGCCACCATCCTTGAGATGGGGGCCGACCGGGTCCTCTTCGCCGCTGACTACCCCTACGAGACCATGGCCGAGGCGGCGGAGTGGTTCGATCACGCGCCGATCAACGATGCCGACCGGTCGCGGATCGGCAGGTCGAACGCGGAGCGCCTGTTCGGGGTCGGGCCGGGCGAGCGGGGTGGGGCGCGGAGGGCGGCGGCTCGCTGATGCCCGGGGAGGGGGATGGGGGCCGGGGCGATGCCTCCTCCCGTCGTTGGATGCTCTCTTGGCGGCAGGGGTGGGATGCTCGTGCGGATGATTTCCGCATGGCGGGAAATGTTTGCCTCCGTATGGCGTGATCAGGAACAACGTGCTACCCTGGCCCTCACCTTCGGTGAGGAGAGAACCGACCTGCCGGTAGAGTTCAGGCCTCGGTTCGGTGGCCATGGACCTGGAGGCCGTGGTCGGGCCCGTTGGGAGGAGAGAGGAGAGCGATGATGAGTGAGAGGGCCGTGATGTCACGGTACGCCTGGGTCCTTCTCGGTCTGCTGGTCTGCTTCTGGGGCCTGGTCGGGATCAACCGCCTCGGGATCAGCTACATCCTGCCCATCATCCGTCCCCTGTTCCACATGAGCCTGTTCCAGGCCGGGCTCCTGATCTCCGGGACCTCGCTGACCTGGGCCTTCACCAGCTGGATCTCCGGCTGGTTGTCCGACCGCTTCGGACGCAAGATGGTGATGTTGCCGGGCGCGATCTTCGCCTGCCTCACCACCATGGCCATGGGTGCCGCCTGGAGCTGGCTTTCCATGTTCGTCATCCGTGACCTGATCGGCGTCGGCGACGGGGTGGGGTGGCCAAGCGGTCAGTCGGCACTCGCCGAGGAGGTCCCGCCCCAGCGCCGGGCCTTGGTCGCGGGCGTTTTCACCGCCGGCTACCCCTTCTTCGGCAGCGTGATCGGAGCGATCGTGATCACCCGCCTGGCCGTGGCCTTGGGCTGGCGGTGGGTGTTCCCGATCCTCGGCTTCGCGTTCCTGATCGTTGTGCTCGCGCTCTGGCTCTACATGCGCGAGCCCAAGCGGGGCAGCGTCCCCGAGCGTCTCGACTGGCGCAACGCGATCAAGATGGTCCGCGACTACCGGGTGGTGCTGCTGATGCTCATCCAGAGCGGGGCTCTGGCCTGGCTCCAGGTCTCCAACCTCTTCAACACCCTCTTCCTGACCGGCGTGCGCCACGTCAGTCTGGTCAACGCTGGCACCTTCCTGGCCGTGGCCGGGGCCGTGGGCATCGTCGGTACCCTGCTGCTGCCCTTCCTCTCCGACTACGTCGGCCGTCGGCCGGTGGTCCTGGTCGGCGGTGTCCTCTGCGGGCTGACGCTGGGCCTCTACATCTTCGGGGGCTTCCCCCTGCCGGTGGCGATCGCCCTGCTGGCCTTGAACTCCTTCTTCATCGGGGTGGTGGTGCCGCTGGGCAGCGCGACCATCATCGTCGAGCTGGTCGGCGAGGAGCTTCGGGCCGCCACCATGGGCCTGGTCAACTTCGTTGGGGTCATGATCGGCACCTTGGCCCTGCCGGCGATCGCGGGAGCGGTGGCGGATGGGTATGGGATCAAGGTCGGCTTCCTGCTCGCCGCCATCTGCGCCGGGCTGAGCGGGCTGCTGGTCCTGGGCATCCCCGAGACGGCTCCACGGGTGCTGGCTCGACGAGCAGGTCGAACGGCGGTGGTCACGACCTGAGGCCCGGCCGCTGCCGGCGGCCTTGAGCGGCATCCCTGTCGGGGTCGAGCGGGGGGATGACCCGGGCCCGGCGGCGGTGAGCTCGGCGTCCGGTGCCGGCCGGGGGAATAGGGGAGGGCTCCCGGCCGGTTTGGATGGCAGCGGTGTCCGCCCTCCAGCTCCAGGTGCTGCTCGGTCTCCTGGCCGCGGTGGTCGTCCTGGCCATGGTGGCCCGGCGCTTCCGGCTGCCGTATCCCATCGTGCTGGTGCTGGGCGGCCTGGCCTTGGGCTTCGTCCCCCATGTGCCCAGGGTCCGCCTGGACCCCGACGTGGTCTTCCTCGTCTTCCTGCCTCCACTGCTCTTCAATGCCGCCTGGGCCACGTCGTTCCGTGACTTCCGGGCCAACCTGCGCAGCATCGGCCTGCTGGCCTTCGGCCTGGTCCTGCTCACGACCGTGGGGGTGGCGGCGGTGGCTCACGCCGTGGTGCCCGGCCTGCCCTGGCCCACCGCCTTCGTGCTGGGGGCGGTGGTCGCCCCCACCGACGCTGTGGCCGCGACCGCGATCATGCAACGGCTGGGCGTGCCGCGTCGGGTCGTGAGCGTGGTCGAGGGCGAGAGCCTGGTCAACGACGCCACCGGGCTGGTCGCCTGGCGTTTCGCCCTGGGCGCGGCGGTCACCGGGGTCTTCGTCCCCTGGCAGGCCAGCCTGGAGTTCGTGGAGGCGGCCGTGGGTGGGATCGCGGTCGGGATCGTCGTGGGCTGGCTCCTGGCCCAGGTCCAGCTCCGCATCGACGACGCCCTGATCGAGATCACCCTGAGCTTCCTCGCCGCCTATGCCGCCTACCTCGCGGCCGAGAACCTGCACCTCTCGGGCGTGCTGGCGGTCGTCGCCGCCGGGCTCTACGTGGGGCGCCGGAGCCCCGAGCTGCTCTCACCCAACACCCGCATGCAGGGGCTGGCGGTGTGGGGCATGGCGGTCTTCGTGCTCAACGGCCTGGCCTTCATCCTGGTCGGCCTGCAGCTGCCCGGCATCTTGGACGGCCTGAGCGCGCGCCCGGTCCCCAGCCTGGTGTGGTACGCGGCTGCGGTCAGCCTGACGGTGATCGCCGTCCGCGTCGCCTGGACCTTCCCCGGCGCCTACCTCCCCCGCCTCCTGCCCTCGGTGCGGCGACGCGAGCTCCTCCCGCCCCGCCGCGACGTGGCCGTGACCGCCTGGTCGGGCATGCGTGGTGCGGTCTCCCTGGCCGCGGCCCTCGCCCTGCCGGTCACTCTGCCCGGCGGCTCGCTCTTCCCTGGCCGGGACCTGGTCCTCTTCGTGACCTTCTGCGTGATCCTGATCACCCTCGTCCTCCAGGGCCTGAGCCTGCCGCTGCTCATCACCGGGCTCAGGGTGACCGGTGACGGACGTGAGCACCAGGAGGAGAAAGTGGCTCGCTTCCGGGCCATCGAGGCGGCCGAGGCACGGCTGGCGGAACTGTCCGAGTCGGACCGGGCTCCGGAAGGACAGCTGGACCTCCTTCGTGGCTACTACCGAAAACGGCGCGCGTCGGTCGAGACGCGGTTCGGCTACCTCCGACATGACCACGGCGGGGAGGGGCGCGGGCCGGCCGACGGACACGTCCACGTCGACGGTGTCGATCACCTGGCCGATCATCGCCAGTGGCAGCGACGCATGCACCGGCTCAAGCTGGAGCTGATCTCGGCCGAGCGCCAGCAGGTGGTGGCGTTGCGCGACCGGGGCACGATCAGCGACGACGTCATGCGTCGGATCGAGCGCGACCTCGACCTGGAGGAGCTACACCTGGTCGACGCCGAGGGGTGAGGCCAGGGACCTCGCGTTGCGGTGCCATGGATCCTGTCCCCGATCGGTCCCGAGCCCCGGGGTGCGCCCTGCTGCTCGTGACCGTGATCAGGCGGAGCACGGCCGGCGTCTCCTCGCGGCTTGCGATTGCCCGCAAGGTGGAGCTCCCCCTTGGCCGCCGGCTCGGGGCGCTCCCGATCCGTGCCCGAGCCTTCGGGGTCAGCTCCAGCGCTGGCTGAGGTCGGCTGGAGCTGAGGAGACGACGCCGGCTCGGGGATGTTGGCCGAAGGGTGCGGCGGATTGCCACCGGCCCGTGCGCGAGCTAGAGTCAGGGGGTGGCGCCGGGGGAGCATCATTACGAGGGCGGCCAGCCCAAGGGGTTTCTGCAGGCCTGCCTGCTGCTGCTGATCGCTGAGGCACCAGGGCACGGCTACGACCTCATGGAACGGTTGGCCGCGTTCGGGTTCGAACGCGACCCGGGCAGCCTCTACCGCATGCTCCGCTCGATGGAGCGGGAGGGCCTGCTCCGCTCCGAGTGGGAGCTGTCGGGCACGGGGCCTGGCCGGCGACGCTACGAGCTGGTGCCGCTGGGCAAGGAGCGGTTGCGATCCTGGGCCGAGGCCCTGGGGGAGACCCACCAGCTCATCGAGGCCTACCTGGAGCGCTATCGAGCCCTCCCCTCCGCCGAGGGCGCCTCGTCGAGCCGGGCGGTGCCGGAGGGGGCGCATCTGGGGGTTGAGTGGTGACCCTGCCCGATCTGAGCGGGACGGCGCTCGGCCGCTACCGGCTCGATCGGCCGCTCGGGAGGGGGATGGCATCCGTCGTCTACCGGGCCACCGAGCGGCCAGCGGGCAGGCAGGTGGCGGTCAAGGTGCTGGACCCCCGGCTGGCTCGTCATCCGAGGCTCCTCACCCGTCTGGTCGAGGAGGCGGGGACCGTCTCTCAGCTCGGCCATCCTGCCATCCTGCCGGTCTACGAGGTGGCCAGGCGAGGGGAGCTGGCCTTCGTGAGCATGCGCCTGGCCCATGGCGGCACGCTCGAGGGGTGCCTGCGGCATCGTGCCTTCACCACTGAGGAGGCGGTGGGCGTCGCCCGCGACCTGGCCGATGCGCTCCACCGTGCCCACGAGGCGGGGGTGGTGCACCAGAACCTGAAGCCGAGCAACCTCCTCTTCGATGGCGACGGGGCGGCGCTGGTGGCCGACTTCGGCCTGGCGCCGTGGCGGTATGGCCTCCCCTTCAGGTCGTCTCCGTACGTCGCGCCCGAGCAGGCGCAGGGCGGAGAGGCGGATCGGCGCGTCGACGTCTACGCCCTCGGGCGGCTGCTCCTGGCGATGGTGGTCGGGTCTCGGGTGCCCGAGCTCTCGCCCTCTGGGTCACGGGCGGGCTCGGGCCCGGCCGGGGTGGGGCAGGTCGATCTGCCGGAGGAGCTCAGCCGGCTGCTGCTCAGCGCTCTGTCCGAGGACCCGGGCGAGCGTCCCCAGACCATGTTGGAGTTCCGGCGTCGGCTGGAGCGGCTGCTGCCTGGGTGGGGGGGAGAACCCAGTCCCGGCGACCAGCTGCCGGCGTTCTTGGAATCCTCCCCGGACGCTGCCCTGGCGATCGACGCCGAGGGGTGGATCCGAGCGTGCAACCGCCGGGCCGAGTCCCTGTTCGGCTGGCCCCGCGAGCGCCTGGTGGGGCGGCCGCTGCTTCCCACCCTGATCAGCCCCCGCCATCGTGAGCTGCTCGAGCGCATCCTGGCCGCGTCCTTGGACGGGCACGTCGTGGCCACGGCGGACCGGCCGGCCGAGATCGTCGCCCTTCGTCGGGATGGGCGCCAGATCACCATCGAGGTCTCGCTCTCGCGCCTGCAGCGGGATGACGGCGGCCCCTTCCTGGTGGCCTTCTGCCATGACGTCTCCGCTCGCCGAGAGATGGAGCTGCTGCTGGCCATGCCGGGGACGGGGGGCGAGGCGACGTCGGGGGCGCCCGAGACCGTCGTCCCCGCGGTGTTGGAGGCGGTGTGCGGGAGCCTTGGCTGGTCGGCAGGGGCGCTCTGGTTGCCTTCCCACGCCCGCGACGGCTTGCGCTGCCAGGCCTATTGGGCTCGACCCTGGCTCTCCACGGCCGAGCTCGGCGTGCTCTACGGCGGCTCCTGCGCCGTCGGCGAGGGCGTGGTGGGCCGCTGCTGGTCGGCGGGCGAGCGAACCTGGTGCGCCGACCTGAGCGAGGCTGCCGAGACGGCTCGGGAGCGGGCGGCGGCCCGGCTCGGGCTGCGGGCCACGGCTGCGTTCCCGATCCGGGAGGGCGCGGAGGTGATCGGGGTCCTGGAGTGCTTCAGCTCGATCTCGGGATCGCCCGACCCCGAGACCCTGGCCGAGGTCGAGGTCGTTGCCCATCACCTGGGGCAGCTCGCACGCCGGTCACCGGCCGTCCAGCGACCGCGGCTGCGGTACCGGATCGATCCACGGAACAGCCACCTCGGCTTCTCGTGCGCCTTCATGAAGTTCCTCACCGTGCACGGCAGGTTCCGGGACTTCAGCGGCTGGGTGGAGGTGGCGGGCGACGATCCCACCACGGCCCGCGCCGAGTGCACGATCAAGACCGCGAGCGTCGACACGGGCAGCCTCGATCGGGACTACCATCTCTGCTCGGCCGACTTCTTCGACACCGACCGTTACCCGGACATGCTCTTCAGGAGCACCGGCGTTGAGGCTCTCGGCGACGAGCGGTTTCGTGTCTCCGGCGAACTCACGATCCGTGGCGTGACCCGTCCGCTTCGCCTTGACGTCCGGCTTGAGGACCACGATATCGATGCCTCGGGAACCGAGAGGGTCACCCTCACCGCGCTCACCGTGATCGATCGGACGGAGTGGTTCCTGGACTGGGAGAAGGCGCTCCAAGCCGGGCGTTGGATCGTGGGCAACGAGGTCCGGCTGGAGCTGGTGGTCACGCTGGTGCGGCGCCCCTGGAGGCTTCCTGGCACGGCTTGAGCTCGCAGCTCGGGGAGCCCAGCGGGCTGGCGCTGGCATCAGCGATCCCCGAGGACGCGCCACGGCTTGGTCATGGCTGGTCGTCGCTGGGCACCCTCATGGGCCGCCCGCACCTATGCGATCGACATATAAGTGAGAAACTCAGCTCTTGCTCTGTGGGTGACGCTGGTGCCACGGTTGAGGAAGGGTCTGGAGTTGACCTCGTGGCCCGTTGGCCCGGCGAAGGACCGGATTCGAGGAAGAGGAGATTGCTGATGGCCGAGGCACCAGTTGAGTCCAGGCCCCGACACCAGCCGGCCGTCTCGGATGTGCACATCGTCTGGATCACCGGCGGGTTGGGGTGCGACGGCGACTCGGTGGCGGTGACGGCTGCCACCCAACCGAGCATCGAGGAGGTGCTGCTCGGGGCGATCCCCGGCCTGCCCAGGGTCCACCTCTACAACTGCGTCCTTGCCTACGAGGTGGGCGAGGAGCTGATGAGCTATTGGCACAAGGCGGCACGAGGAGAGCTCGAGCCCTTCGTGCTGGTGATGGAAGGGTCGATCCCCAACGAGGAGATCAAGGCCGAAGGCTACTGGGCAGCCCAAGGCAACGATCCCGTCACCGGTGAGCCCATCACCATCCCCCAGTGGCTCGACCGGCTGGCGCCCAAGGCCACGGCGGTGGTGGCGGCGGGCACGTGCGCCACCTACGGCGGCATCCACGCCATGCAGGGCAACCCGACCGGCGCCATGGGCCTGGCCGACTACCTGGGGTGGAACTGGCGCTCGAAGGCCGGCATCCCCATCGTCAACGTCCCGGGCTGCCCGGTCCAGCCGGACAACTTCATGGAGACCCTCCTCTACCTGCTCTATCAGGTGGCCGGCCTAGCGCCGATGATCCCGCTCGACGAGCAGCTGCGACCGACCTGGCTCTTCGGGCGCACCGTGCACGAGGGGTGTGATCGGGCCGGCTTCTACGAGCAGGGCCAGTTCGCCACCGAGTACGGCTCTCCCGAGTGCTTGGTCAAGCTGGGTTGCTGGGGGCCGGTGGTGAACTGCAACGTGCCCAAGCGAGGCTGGATGGCGGGCCTCGGCGGCTGCCCCAACGTCGGCGGCATCTGCATCGGTTGCACCATGCCGGGCTTCCCGGACAAGTTCATGCCCTTCATGGACGAGCCTCCTGGAGGCAAGCTCTCGTCGGGGATCTCCAGCCTGTACGGGGGGCTGATCCGGACGCTGAGGAACCTCACCAACGACACTGTGAACAAAGAGCCCCGCTGGCGTCACCGGGGTCCGCAGCTGACCACCGGTTACCGTCCGAGGAGCTACTGACAGGACCCTCAGAGCCCTCCTGGCTGCCGTCCGGCCGGGGAGAGAGAACAGGGAGAAGAACATGGCGACAGTCGAAAGGCCACCTGCGGAGAGAGAAGAGCGAACCCTGGTGGAGATGTCCTGGGATCCGATCACGCGGATCGTCGGCAGCCTGGGCATCTACACCAAGATCGACTTCAAGAACCGCGAGGTAGCGGAGTGTTATAGCACCTCATCGATCTTCCGCGGCTACAGCATCTTCATGAAGGGCAAGGACCCCCGAGACGCCCACTTCATCACCAGCCGTATCTGCGGGATCTGCGGGGACAACCACGCCACCTGCTCCTGCTACGCCCAGAACATGGCCTACGGCATCCGCCCCCCGGCTATCGCCGAGTGGATCGTCAACCTGGGCGAGGCTGCCGAGTACATGTTCGACCACAACATCTTCCAAGACAACCTCCTCATGGTTGACTTCTGTGAGAAGATGGTGAGGGAGACGAACCCCAGCGTGTGGGAACGGGCGAAGGCGACCGAGGCTCCGCACGCAGCCGAGCATGGCTACCGGACGATCGCCGATATCATGCACGCACTGAACCCGTTCGAGGGTGAGTTCTACCGGGAGACCCTGCACACCAGCCGGTACACCAGGGAGATGTTCTGCCTGATGGAGGGCCGCCATGTTCACCCCTCGACCCTCTACCCTGGTGGGGTCGGGACGGTGCCCACGGTCCAGCTCTTCACCGACTACCTGATCCGGCTCTCCCGGTACGCCGAGTTCATGAAGAAGTGCGTGCCGCTTCACGACGACATCTTCGACTTCTTCTACCAGGCCCTTCCCGGCTACGAGCGGGTCGGCTACCGACGCACCCTGCTCGGCTGCTGGGGATCCTTCAACGATCCCGAGGTCTGCGACTACCGCTACGAGAACATGGCCAAGTGGGGGCGGGCCATGTTCGTCACCCCTGGCGTGGTCGTCGATGACCAGCTCGTCACCACCAACCTCGTCGACATCAACCTCAACATCCGCATCCTGCTTGGCAGCTCCTACTACGACGACTGGGAGAACGAGGAGACCTTCGTCAGCCGTGATCCGCTGGGCAACCCGGTCGACAAGCGGCATCCGTGGAACCAGACCACGATCCCCCGCCCGCAGAAGCGAGATATGAGGCCG
The DNA here is from genome assembly GCA_035294145.1 of Candidatus Dormiibacterota bacterium. Classification (GTDB taxonomy): domain Bacteria; phylum Chloroflexota; class Dormibacteria; order Dormibacterales; family Dormibacteraceae; genus CADDZO01. The sequence continues at coordinate 15,477 of DATGLL010000116.1, forward strand.
GGGGGGAAGTACTCCTGGACGATGTCGCCGCGCTGGCTGCACCAGGGTGAGCACCTGGCGCTCGACACTGGAGGCGGCGCGCTGGCCCGGCTGTGGGCCACGGCCCTCGCCGGTCTGGTCGACATCGGGTACGTCAAGGCGACCGGCAACAGCGTCAAGATCTTCCTGCCCAAGACGGCGACCAAGCCGGAGGTGGAGCTGGAGTGGAGGGTCCCGCGTTGGAGCAACGCCATCGAGCGGGACCGGGCCCGCACCTACTTCCAGGCTTATGCCGCCGCCTGCGCCTACTACTTCGTCGAGCAGGCGCTGAAGGAGCTGCACGCTGGGCGGACCCGGACCTTCACCCCCTTCGAGGTGCCGGATGAGGCGATTGGCTGTGGTTTCCACGAGGCGGTTCGAGGCGTTCTCTCCCATCACCTGGTGATCCGCGACAAAAAGATCGCCAACTACCATCCTTACCCCCCGACCCCCTGGAACGGGAGCGTGCGCGACATCTACGGCACCCCAGGGCCCTACGAGGACTCGGTGCAGAACACGCCGATCTTCGAGGAGAACGGCCCCGACGACTTCAAGGGCATCGACATCATGCGGGCGGTCCGCAGCTTCGACCCTTGCCTGCCCTGCGGCGTCCACCTGTACCTGGGCCCGGGGCGTGTGCTCGAGCAGCGGCACGTTCCCATGTTCGGGCACCAGTGACGAGGAGCCTGGCTCGTGCTCTCCCCCGTACGCAAGCGAGGGTTCGAGCGCCGGCTTGAAGAGGCCGGATCGCTGGTGGAAGCCCTGGAGGCCCTCCCCGATGGGGAGGCGAGGCGAGCCGCGGTCGAGGCGGTGAGGGCTGTGCTCGCCGTGCACGGCGAGGCGTTGGCCCACCTGGTGGGGCTGCTCGAGGAGCGGGGCGATCGCGCTCTGCTGGAGGAGCTCGCCCGTGATCCGATGGTCGGAGGGCTGCTGCTCCTGCACGGCCTGCACCCCACCCCGCTCCTGCAGCGGGTGAGCCAGGCGCTGGACCGGGTGAGGCCGTACCTGGGCTCGCACGGCGGGAGCGTGCAGCTGCTGGGGCTGGAGGAGGGAGTGGTCCGATTGCGCCTCGAGGGCAGCTGCCACGGCTGCCCCTCCTCTCGTCTCACCCTCGAGCACGCGATCGAGCAGGCGATCCAAGAGCTGGCCCCGGAGGTGGCCGGTATCGAGGTCGAGGGGTTGGCGCCCGAGCCTCAGCCGTCGGGCTTCGTGCCCCTGAGCCAGCTGCGCTCGGAGTGGCGGGAGGTTCCCGGCCTGACCGAGGGCCCTCCCTCCGATGGGCCGACGGTGAGGGAGGTGGCAGGGGTCAGGGTGCTCCTCTGCCGCCTCCCGACCGGCTGGTACGCGTACCGCGATCGCTGCCCTGCCTGCGGGGCGTCGCTGGAGGGGGCCGTGCTCGAGGATGTCGAGCTGGCCTGCCCTGGCTGTGGTCGCAGGTTCGATGCTCGGAGGGCGGGGCGCTCCCTGGATGGGAGCTGCTCGCTCGAGCCGGTTCCGCTGTTGAGCGACGGGGCCGTCCGGATCGCCCTGCCGGTGGGGGGGACGTGAGCACCTCGCCGTTGGCGGCCCTGCGTCGGCAGGTCCCGCCGCGCCCGCCCCAGGAGCGTTGTGACCTCTGCGCCACCCCCCTGGGGCGGCGTCATCGCCACCTCTGGGAGATCTCGCGCCGGCGGCTCGTCTGCGCATGCGACCCCTGTGCCACCTTGTTCAGCGGCCAGGCCCAGCAGCGTTATCGTGCCCTCCCTGAGCAGGTCCGCTACCTGGAGGGGCTCGAGCTGCCCGACCAGCTGTGGGAGGGGCTCTTGGTGCCGGTCGGCGTCGTCTTCTTCGTCCGGCGGGAGGGGGTGACGGACGGTCCCCCAGTGATCGCCTTGTACCCCAGCCCGGCCGGGGCCACCGAGTCGTCCCTAGAGCTGGGGTCGTGGCAGGTGCTCGAGGAACGGAACCCGTTCCTGCGGCTGATGGAGCCGGAGGTCGAGGCCCTGCTGGTCAACCGGGTGGGAGGGGCGCGTGATCACTTCCTCGTCCCCATCGACCGCTGCTACGAGCTGGTGGGGCTGATCAGGGTTGGATGGAGGGGCCTCTCGGGGGGCTCCGAGCTCTGGCAGACCTTGGATCGCTTCTTCGTCGACCTGCGTCGTCAGGCCGTGACCCTAAGGTGTCGGGATGCCTGAGCTGGACTTCAAGGTGGAGGGGGCCGAGCCGCTCCCCTACTGCGCGACCCCGACCCTGGCCCTGAAGCTGCGGGTCACGTGCACCACGTCCACCCCTGTGCAGGCGGTTGCCCTCGACTGCCAGGTCAGGATCGAGGCGCAACGCCGTCGCTACCGCCCCGCCGAGCAGGAGCGTCTCTTGGAGCTGTTCGGGGAACCCGAGCGCTGGGCGCGGACGTTGCGGAGCCTGCTCTGGACCCACGCCAGCGTCTCGGTGCCCCCGTTCGAGGGGGAGACCGTCGTCGACCTCTGCCTCCCCTGCACCTTCGACTTCAACGTCCAGGCCACCCGCTACTTCGACGCCTTGGAGGAGGGCGTGGTGCCGCTCGAGCTCCTCTTCTCGGGCTCGGTCTTCTTCTCCGATGAGGGAGGCAGGTTGCAGGTGGAGCGCATCTCCTGGGGCAAGGAGGCAACCTTCCCCCTGCCGGTGGCGACCTGGAGGCAGGTGGTGGAGCTCTACTACCCGAACACCGCCTGGCTCTGCTTGCGCAAGGACGTCTTCGATCGCCTGGCCGCGTACAAAGCGAAGGCCACGCTGCCGACCTGGGAGGCGGCCCTGGAGTCGCTGCTGGAGGCCCGGGCGGAGGCAGGTCAGCCATGACCACCTCACGCCAGCTCGTGGATGCGGTCGCCGACGCGGTGCTCTACGAGGGGTACCTGCTGTACCCCTATCGACACTCGGCGGTGAAGAACCAGGTCCGGTGGACCTTCGGCGTGGTCCACCCTCGCTGCTGGAGCGAGGCCACCGGGGGCGCCGAGCCCTGGTCCTTGGAGGCCGGTTGCCTCCTGCGCCCCCTCGTCGGCTGTCGGCTCCAGGTCAGCGTTCGTTTCCTCCACCTGCTCCAGCGGGGCGGGGCTGAGGGGAGCTGGCAGGAGGCGAGCGAGCGAACGGTGGGGCCGCGGGACCTCGGGCTCCAGGAGCTGTTTCAGTCCCCGGTCTCGCTCCCGATCGACCTGCCCGCGGCCGTCCTGGAGGAGGGAGGGGTGCGTCGGGAGTGGCACGCGGTTGAGGGGAAGGTAGAGGTCGAGGCCCAGCCGCTGCCGGCCGCGGGAGCTGCCCTGGTGGAGGTCAGGCTCGCCAACACCACCCCCTTGGATGACCCCGGGACCCTGACCCGTGATCAGGTGATGCTCTCCTCCCTGGCCTCGGCCCATGCCGTTCTGTGGGTGGAGTCCGGCGAGTTCGTGTCCTCGGCCGACCCTCCTCCCGAGCTGCGCACGGCCGTGGGCCAGCTCCGTCGGCGAGGATGGTGGCCGGTCCTGGTCGGAGACCCCGGGGCCGGGGATTGCCTCTTGATGTCGCCCATCATCCTCGATGACTACCCGCGGGTGGCGGAGGAGAGCCCCGGTGACCTCTTCGATGCCACCGAGATCGATGAGCTCCTCACCCTGCGCATCCTCACCCTGAGCGAGGCGGAGAAGGCGGAGCTGCGGCAGGGTGACGAACGGGCTCGGCGCTTGCTCGAGCGGACCGAGTCGCTGACGCCGGCGGAGCTGATGCGTCTCCATGGGGCGGTCCGGGAGCTGCGCGTCCGCAGGGGGTGGGAGCGATGAGCAACCTCGACCCCCGCTGGGACCCGTGGGAGCAGACCCGTCCCCTTGAGCAGGTTCCCCTGGGCGAGGGCCAGCTGCGGGTGGGCGACCGGGTGCGCCTCCGTCCTCGCGGGCGGGCCGACATCCTCGACCTTGAGCTCGAGGGGCGGGTCGGGGTGGTCGAGGCGATCGAGCGCGACTACGACGATGCTGTGCACCTGGCGGTGGTCCTGGACGACGATCCGGGGCGTGACCTCGGGCTCTTGCGCCAGCCAGGGCATCGGTTCTTCTTCCGTCTCGAGGAGGTGGAGCCGATCCGATGAAGGTGCTGATCGCCGGCATCGGCAACGTCTTCCTGGGCGACGACGGCTTCGGGGTCGAGGTGGTGCGCCGGCTGTCGGAGCGCGCGCTCCCGGCCTGGGCTGAGGTCGTCGACTTCGGCATCCGGGGCTACGACCTTGCCTACGCCCTGCTGGAGGGGTACGAGTGCGCGGTGCTGGTGGACGCGGTGCGTCGAGGGGGGCCGCCCGGCACCCTCTTCAAGCTGGAGCTCGATCCCGAGGCGCTCCCCGGGCTGGTGAGTCCTGACGGGCACGCCATGAGCCCGGACCAGGTCCTCGGGCTGGTTCGTGAGCTGGATGGACGGCCTCCGCGGCTGTTCTTGGTCGGCTGCGAGCCGGCGAGCTTGGGTGGCGAGGAGGGGGCCATGGGCTTGAGTGCTCCGGTGGCGGCGGCGGTGGACGGGGCCTTGACGATGATCGAGCGGTTGCTCAAGGAGTTGGCTGAGGAGGCGGAGGCGCGGGCGGGTGCATGAGGTCGGTCTCTGTGAGGGCGTGCTGGAGGTGGTGCTGGAGGCGGCGGGCGGCCGGCCTGTGCGCCGCGTCCGGGTCCGGGTGGGCAGGTTGCTGCGGGTCTGGCCTGAGAGCTTCGACCAGGCCTGGCGGTTGGTGGGGGAGGCGACCCCGGCCGAGACCGCGATCGTGGAGCTGGACGAGGTGCCGGCCAGGGTCCGGTGCCGCGGCTGCCGACACGAGAGCGAGCCCGGGGATCTGCCGCTCTGCCCCCGCTGCGGTTCGAGCAGCGTCGACGTCCTGGCCGGCGACGAGCTGATCGTGGAGGAGATCGAGCTGGAGGAGGGAACGGTGCTCCGAAACCCCGCCTGCAACGGATCAAGGCCGAAGGAGGAGTGAGATGTGCCTGGCCATACCCGGCAGGGTCCTCGAGGTCGTGGACGAGGAGAAGCAGATCGCCAAGGTGGAGGTGGCCGGGGTGCGCCGGAACGTGAGCATCGGCCTCCTCACCGGCGACGAGCGACCGGCGCCCGGCGATTACGTCCTCATCCACGTCGGCTTCGCTCTGACCAAGATCGACGAGCAGGAGGCGCTGGAGACCCAGCGGGTGCTGGAGAGCCTGGGCCAGGCGTACCTGGACGAGGTCGAACAGATCAAGGCGTCGAACATCACCTGACCAATTGCCGTGGGCACAGGAGGATCGACATGAAGGTGACGATCGGGTCGGCGGGGTTCTCGCTGGGAAGGTTGCTCCTGCTGGGGCTGGTCGGGGTGGCGGTGCTGGCGGCGGCGAACGCCTCCGACCTTCGCCGCTACCTCCGGCTGAGGGAGATGTGAGCAGGCATCGGCCGGAGGCGATTGAGGGATGATGGGCAAGCTGGCGATCTTCACGATGGGGTACCTGCTGGGCACCCGGGCCGGGCGCGAGCGATGGAACCAGATCGTGCGTCTGGCCCGCTGGGTGGCCGAGCGGGACGAGACCCGGCTCGCGGCCGGCATGGCCCTGAACGCGGCCCAGCTGGGCGTCCAGCAGGGCCTGGGCATGGTGGCGGACGTGATGCGAGCCAGACGGCGCCTCGCTTGAGCGAGAGAAGGCCCTGGGGCCGGAGGTCGGCAGGGTGCGCCAGCGCTACGCGGTGACGGTTCGGGGGACCGTCCAGGGGGTCGGATTCCGACCCTTCATCTACCGCCTGGCCCGGCGTCACGATCTGGCCGGGTTCGTCCGCAACTCCACGGGGCCGGTCGAGATCGAGGTGGAGGGTGACCCTGGAAGCCTTCGGAGCTTTCTCGAGGCGCTCCGACGGGAGGCCCCGCCGCTGGCCCGGATCGAGGAGGTGCTGACCTCTCGGATGGCGCCACGCGGGGAGCGGGGCTTCGTGATCGAGGCGAGCCAGGCACGGCCCGGTGACTTCCAGTCGGTGTCCCCGGACGCCGCCACCTGTGAGGACTGCCGGCGCGAGCTGTTCGACCCGGCCGACCGGCGGTATCGATACCCCTTCATCAACTGCACCAACTGCGGGCCGCGCTTCACCGTGATCGAGTCCTTGCCTTACGACCGGTCCCGGACCACCATGCGGCGTTTCGTCATGTGTGGGAGCTGCCGGCGGGAGTACGAGGATCCCACGGATCGGCGCTTTCACGCCCAGCCCAACGCCTGCTGGGACTGCGGCCCGCGGGTCGCGTGGTGGGGCGAGGACGGGCCGCTGGTCACCGACCGGCCGCTGGAGGAGGCGGTGGAGGCGCTGCGACGGGGGCTGGTGGTGGCGATCAAGGGCCTGGGTGGCTACCAGCTGGCCTGTGACGCTCGGAACGAGGCGGCGGTGCAGCGGCTGCGGCGGCGCAAGCGTCGCCCCAGCAAGCCGCTGGCGGTCATGCTGACCGACCCGGAGCGATATTGCGAGGTGTCCGCCCGGGAGCGGGAGGTGCTGCAGGGGCCTGCCCATCCCATCGTCCTGCTGGGCTATCGCGGAGGGCTCGCCCCCTCGATCGCGCCAGGGCTGCGGCAGCTGGGGGTGATGCTGCCCTACACCCCGCTCCACCACCTGCTCCTGGACGGGTTCGCGGGGCCGCTGGTGATGACCAGCGGCAACCTCTCCGAGGAGCCGATCTGCCGTGACGATGCAGAGGCGCGGGACCGGCTGCGGAGGGTCGCCGACCGCTTCTTGGTGCACGATCGTCCCATCGCCGCTCGCTACGACGATTCGGTCGTGCAGGTGGTGGCGGGGGAGGTCCGGGTCGTGCGTCGTGCCCGCGGACTGGCGCCCGAGCCCCTCGCCTTCCCGCCGGGGCCGCCGGTGGTGGCCACCGGGGCTCACCTCAAGGCGGCCTTCACGGTGGCCCGGGACGGGCGGGCCTTCGTCGGCCCCCACGTGGGGGACCTGGACGACCTGCTCACCGTCCAGGCCTTCGAGGAGCAGCTGGGCCGCTACCAGCGGCTGTTCTCGGTCGAGCCCCAACGGGTTGCTTGCGACCTCCACCCCGACTACGCCTCGACGCGCATCGCCGAGCGGCTGGGGGAACCGGTGCGGGTGCAGCACCACCACGCCCACCTGGCCAGCGTGCTCGCCGAGCACGGGCTGGAGCCACCGGTGGTGGGGGTGGCCCTAGACGGGGCCGGGCTGGGCCCGGACGGCACCGTCTGGGGCGGTGAGGTGCTCCTCCTGGAGGGCGCGTCCTACCGGCGTCTGGCCTACCTGGAGCCGGTGCCCCTCCCCGGGGGCGACCGCTGCGCCCGTGAGGGATGGCGGATGGCGGCTGCCTATGGCCTCGACCGGCCCCCGCCGGGGGTGGACAAGGGCAAGTTCGAGATGGTTCGTCGCCTGGCCGCGGGCGGGCAGGTGCCCCGGACCTCGTCCATGGGACGCTTCTTCGACGCCGTCGCGAGCCTCTTAGGGGTCTGCCAGGTGTCGAGCTACGAGGGCGAGGCGGCTGCCCTGCTGGAGGCGGCCAGCGACCCCGAGGTCGATGAGGTGATCGAGGTGGAGCTGGAGGAGAATCGCCGGCTGTTCGCTGAGCTGGATCGGCGGAGGCGGACGGAACCGATCGGACGGCTGGCCGCCATCTTCCACAATTCGGTGGCCAGGGCGGTGGTCTCCGCCTGCCGGCGAGCCGGGGTGCGCCGGGTGGCGCTCTCCGGCGGCTGCTTCCAGAACCGTCGGCTGCTTGAGTCCTGCTGCGCCGGCCTGCGAGCGGCGGGCCTGGAGCCATACGCCAACCAACGCGTCCCGGCCAACGATGGCGGCCTCTCCCTGGGGCAGGCATGGGTGGCGGTGCGATGCCGGTGAGGAGGTCGATCCAGCGGCACTACGACGCGGTCCTGGAAGCGGGTGCCCGCTTCTTCGCGGCTCGGGCGCAGGAGCTCGCGACCGCCTGTTGGGGCATGGCCCAGCGCTTCCACCGGGGGGGCACGTTGGTCATCTATGCCCGTCCCGGGGCGACCTTCAGCGATGCCCAGCACAACGCGGTCGAGTTCATCCATCCGGTCCTGGTCGGCAAGCGTGCGCTGCCGGCCCTCTCCGTCCGCGACCCTGCCCAGCTCGACCTCCTGGCCGGGCCCGACGACATCCGCATGGGCATCACCGGCCATGACCTGGCTGAGCTGCCGCGTGGCCTGCAGGTGGCCTTCGGCGACCGGGGGGGCTGCGATGCTGAGCACGCCTTCGCGGTGGGGGCCGGGGACCCGCTGGTCACGCAGGAGGTCCAGGAGACCGCCTACCACGAGCTCTGGGAGCTGGTGCACGTCTTCTTCGAGCACGAGGGGCTGCTCCAGAGCCAGGACTGCACCGAGGAGGTGTGCCTGACCTGTGGTGACGTCGCCTTGCCGGCGGCGGTGGTGAGGGTCGAGGGCACCCAGGGATGGGTTCGCACCGCCCGCGGGGAGGAGGAATGCGACCTGAGCCTGGTCCAGCCGGCGTCCCCGGGGGAGCTGGTGCTGGTCCACGGCAAGGTCGCCCTGGAGAAGGTGAAGCCGATCGACCAGTTCTCCCAGGAGTTCTATCCCTTCCTCACCAACGAGCGGATGGACGTCCCTGAGGTGCTGGCCGACGTCGCCCGCTCGGTGGAGATGAAGTGGGCGGAGGTGGCCAGCCTGCGGCAGGCGACCGACCTGGTCGCCGTGGAACGGGCGCTGGAGGCGCTGCTCCGGCAGGTGCGCGCGGGGGGCAGGGTGCTGGCCTTCGGCAACGGCGGCTCGGCCACCGACTCAGCCGACCTGGCCAGCGACCTCCAGGCGATCGGGGTGCCGGCCCTCGACTTGGCCGGCGAGCCGGCGGTGATCACCGCGGTTGGCAACGACATCAGCTTCGACGAGGTCTTCGCCCGCCAGGTGATCGCGCTGGGCCGCCCAGGGGACGTAGCCATCGGTATCTCCACCTCGGGGCGCTCCCGCAACGCCACCCGTGCCTTCGAACAGGCGAAACGTCAAGGGTTGCTGACCATCGGCCTGGTCGGCTACGGCGGCGGGGGCTGGAAGGATGCTGAGCAGGTGGACCACCTCCTGGTCGTGGACAGCACCTACATCCCGCGCATCCAGGAGGCTCAGGCCACCATCTACCATGCCCTGGTTCGCGGGCTGGAGGAGGCCGGATGAAGTTCGTCGACGAGTTCAGGAACCAGGACGTCGCCCTGGCCCTGGCCAGGCGCATCGCTCGGGAAGCGGCCGGCAAGCAGTGGAAGATCATGGAGGTTTGCGGCGGCCACACCCATGCCATCTACAAGTACGGGATCGAGGACCTGCTGCCGCCCAACGTCGAGCTGGTCCACGGCCCCGGCTGCCCGGTCTGTGTCATCCCCATGGGACGCGTCGACGATGGCATCGCCGTGGCCAGGACGCCGGGCGTGATCTTCACCTGCTTCGGGGACATGATGCGGGTGCCGGGGAGCTCCGGGTCGCTGCTCGACGCCAAGGCCCAGGGCGCCGACGTGCGGATGGTCTACTCTCCTCTGGACGCCCTCAAGATCGCCCGGCAGCATCCCGACCGAGAGGTGGTCTTCTACGCCATCGGCTTCGAGACGACGGCCCCCTCGACCGCGCTGACCCTGCTGCGCGCGGCCGAGGAGGACGTGCAGAACTTCTCGGTCTTCTGCAACCACGTCATGATCATCCCCCCGATCAAGGCCATCCTCGACTCCCCTGACCTGCGCCTGGATGGGTTCCTTGGGCCAGGGCACGTGAGCACCGTGATCGGGACCCGTCCCTACGAGTTCGTGGCGCGTCGCTACGGGAAGCCGGTGGTGGTCTCGGGGTTCGAGCCCCTGGACATCCTGCAGTCGGTCCACATGCTCATCCAGCAGGTGCGCGAGGGCCGGTGCGAGGTGGAGAACCAGTACACCCGGATCGTCCGGACGGAGGGCAACCCCAGCGCCCTGGAGGCGATTCGCAAGGTCTTCAAGTTGCGTCCGCACTTCGAGTGGCGAGGGCTGGGCTTCATCTCGCTCTCGGCGCTCGCCATCCGCGAGGAGTACGCGCGGTTCGACGCCGAGCTTCGTTTCGAGGTGCCGGGGGTGAGGGTGGCGGATCCCAAGGCCTGCCAGTGCGGGGAGGTCCTCAAGGGCGTGCTGAAGCCCTGGGAGTGCAAGGTCTTCGGCACCGCCTGTACGCCGGAGACGCCGATCGGGACCTGCATGGTCTCGTCGGAGGGCGCCTGCGCCGCCTACTACAACTTCGGTCGCTTCTCGCGCGCCGCCACCCGACTCCAGGTTCTGCAGTAGGAGCAGCGGAGATGCCTGCAAGCGAGTCGTCGCGGATCGGCAAGTGGTCGGAGCAGGAGGTGTTGGAGCGCATCGAGGCCATCCGGAGGCGAGCGCCCAGGCTTCGCGACGAGGCGATCAACATGAGCCATGGGGCGGGGGGCAGGGCCACCCACACGCTGGTCGAGGCCTTGTTCCGGCCGGCCTTCGACACCCCCGGCGGTGACGCCGCCCTGGCTGCGCTGGACGGCCGGACGCTCGCGGTCACCACCGACAGCTACGTGGTCTCGCCCCTCTTCTTCCCAGGTGGGGACATCGGCGAGCTGGCGGTGAACGGCACCGTCAACGACCTCGCCGTGGCCGGGGCCCGGCCGCTCTACCTCACGGCTAGCTTCATCCTCGAGGAGGGGCTGACGGTCGAGACCCTACGGCGGGTCGTGGAGTCGATGGCCCGGGCCGCGGCCAGGGCGGGGGTTCAGCTGGTGGCCGGGGACACCAAGGTGGTGCCGCGTGGCAAGGCCGACCTGCTCTTCGTGACCACGACCGGGGTCGGGCTGGTGGCGGACCCGGGTCGGCTCGGGGCTTCCCAGGTGCGAGCGGGCGATGCGGTGCTCGTCTCAGGGACCGTGGGTGACCACGGCACCGCCATCCTGTTGGCCCGAGGCGACCTCGACCTGGAGACCGACCTGGCCTCCGACACCGCTCCTCTCCATGGGCTCTGTGAGGCCCTGCTCGAGGCGGGCGAGGTGCACCTGATGCGCGACGCGACACGGGGAGGGGTGGCCACGGTGCTGAACGAGCTGGCCGTGGAGGCCCAGGTGGCGGTGGCGATCAGAGAGGAGGCGATCCCCATCCGCGATGAGGTCCGAGGGGCCGCCGAGATCCTCGGCATCGACCCGATGTACATGGCCAACGAGGGCAAGCTGGTCGCGGTGGTCGCCGCCGCCGACGCCGAGGCGGCGTTGGCGGCGATGCGGGCTCACCCCCTGGGGCGGGAGGCCGCCATCATCGGCGAGGTCCGGGCCGAGCCGCCTGGCATGGTCTTCATGCACACCGCCTTCGGCGGCTCGCGGGTGGTCGACATGCTGATCGGCGATCCCCTCCCCCGGATCTGCTGAGCGCATCGCCGGTCGCCGGGCGGCCGACGACGGCTCGGTGCGGGGCCAGCCACGCATCCGTTGGCAGCCGGTGGCCCCCGCCTTTGCAGGAGGGGTCGCCAGCCACGTGCCGCCGCTGCCCGGCGGCTACATGCGTCGGATGCGCAAGTACCGCCGTATGTCGGAACGGTTCGCCATCAGTCCCACCAGGATGCCGGCCAGGATAAGCTTCACCAACGGGCCGGTCAGGCCACCGGGACGGGGAACATCGCTACCCAATGACAGCACCAATTTCATCGATCGGTTCCTCCCACTCTTCAGCCTCGACCCTTGGGCATAAGCGTATGCGATAGGTGGGACAAGCTGGTGACTTGCGCCTCAGCTCGACTCCGAGACCAGCGTCACCTCGAGATCCAGCCGTACCTCTTCGCCCACGATCCAGCGTCCCGCCTCCAACGCCTCCTCCCAATCGAGGAACCAGTCCCGGCGATTGATCAGGGAGGTGGCGGTGACCACCGCCCGTTCGACCCCTGAGGGCTCGCGCGCTCGCTCCTCGAGGCGCGCCTCGAGCACGATCGGTCGGGTCACATCCCTGATCGTGAGCTCCCCGAAGACGCGGTACCGGTCGTCTCCGCGCTGCTGAACTCTGGTGCTGTGGAACACCATCTTTGGGAAGGTGTCCACCGCGAAGAAATCCGGCGAGCGTAGGTGAAAGTCGCGATCGGCGCTCCCGGTGTCGACGGATGCGGTCTCGATCGTGCACTCGGCCCGGAGGCTTGAGAGATCATCCCCGGTGATCTCCAGCCAGCCGTGCATGTCTCGGAAGCGCCCGTGCACGGTGAGGAACCTCATGAAGGAGCATGAGAAGCCAAGGCGGGTGCGACGAGGGTCGACGCGGTAACGCAGGCGCTCATGTCTAGGCGGTGCGTCGGCGTCGGCCTGGGCGCGTGCGCCCTGCCGCTCCCTGGGCCGGGCGACGATCCGGCCCAGCTGGCGTCCCACCCCGGCCACCTTGTCCAGGCAGGTCGTGCTCGGCTGCGATCGGATGGGGGTGAAGAACTCCAGCACCCCGATCGTGCGGGAGCCGTCGAGGACGGGGAAGGCTCCACCCGAGCACATGCCCAGGCGGAGAGCTGCCTGCTCCCGGTCGGAGCGGGCGGCCCTGGCCAGGTGCGCCGACCACACCGGTGCCCTCTCGGCCCGGGCGCGGCCGGGGATCGAGTCGTCGCCTTCCAGGACCGCGCTCCGGGTCAAGGACTCCAGCTCGGTTGTGTCCAGGCCCGGTGCGTGCCAGAACGCCTGGCAGCGGAGCCGACCGCCTCGGTCGAGCCGCCAGAGCACCCCCACCGGCCACTCCAGGCTGGCGCCGACCGCCTCCAGGGTGCGTCGGGCGATGTCGTGGCCCCGCCCCTCAGCAAGCACCTCGCCCACCGCCTCCTGCATCGCGCTGAGGCGCTCGGCCTCCTTGCGCTCGGTGAGGTCCCGGCAGAAGACCACCAGGGGACCGTGGCCCGGTGGAAGGCGGACGAGTTGGAGCCACAGCTCGACCGGGAATCGCTGCCCGTCGCGGCGGAGCGCCATCAGCTCCATCGGCTGGCTCGACGGTTCCGAGGCTCCGGTTTCCCGAACCTCGTTCATAACACGCTCCAGCAGCCCTCGGTGACGATGGGCCACGATGGTGGTCAGCATCGGGAGCCCCAGGATCTGGTGACGTGGCCATCCGAACATGGCCTCGGCACGGCGGTTCCAGTGGGTCACGAGACCCCGTTCGTCGACGGCCAGCGCTGCGTCGATCGAGGCCTCGAGCAGGGCGGGGAGCTGGAGGTCGGCCCCCCAGCCGCCGAGGACGGGGACCGGGGCTTCGCGGGGTGGGGCTGGCTGGGGGGCGTCTGCCGGGCAGGCACCGAGCGGGATTCGGCTCAGGTCCTCGAGCAGCTCAACGACGCTCTGGTGGCGTTGCCTGGGATCCTTGGCCAGGGCCCGGGAGAGCACCTCATCCAGCTCGGGGGGCAGGTCCGGCCGGATCGAGCGTGCGGAGGGTGCCGACCGGTTGACCGCGGCCAGGATGAGGTCGATGGGGGAGTCGCCCTGGTAGGCGGGGACCCCGGTGAGCATCTCGTAGACGAGCAGGGCCAGGGCGTGGACGTCGGTGCGGCGGTCTGCCTCCAGACCCTGCGCTTGCTCGGGCGCGAGGTAGCCCGGGGTGCCCGTCGCGCAGCCGTAGCGTACCCGGGCCAGGCCGAAGTCGGCCAGCAGCGCGTGGCCATCGTCTTCCAGGAAGACGTTGCTCGGCTTGAGATCCTGATGCACGACACCAGCCTCGTGGGCGCTGTGGAGGGCATCGGCGACGCCGCGGATGACCTGCCAGGCGGCCTCGGCGGGGAGAGGTCCCTGACGCAAGCGTCTTCGCAGGGACTCGCCCGTGACCAGTGCCATGCTGAGGTAGGTCAGGCGTCCCTGGGTCCCCAGGTCGTGGGTGGGCACGATGTGGGGGTGAGCCAGTCTGGCCAAGGCGGCGGTCTGACTGACAAGACGAGCGAGGAAGCCGGGCCGGCCCACCAGGTCCGGGTCCAGCAGCCGCAGCGCCGCCGTCTCGCCGGTTTGGAGGTGTCGAACACGGTAGACGGCGCCGGCGCTGCCCGTGCCCAGGTGATCCTCGATTCGGTATGGCCCGAGCGTGGCACCGAGCACATCAGGCAAGCGCATCCTCACCCCCCCTTAGCAGGCGAGTCCGTAGCGTAGCAGGTGTGCCGCCCAAAGGCCAGAGCGCGGCGGATGGGGAACCTGTCCCTGGCTGGTGGGTGGACGGGGTGAGCCGCGCGTCAGAGGCGGGGGGAGGGGAAAGAATGAGGCCCTCTGCTCGGGCGCCGAGGAGGACCTCACGTGGCAGGCCACCATCCCAGCATCGCCGCTCTCATCACCCAGGCCTGGACCCGACCTCAGGAGAAGCTTTCTGACCCCATGACGCCGGACCGGGTCGAGGCAGTGACGCTGGACATGGACTGGCAGCTGATCCGGGGCTGGTGGAGCGGCTGCTGGGGATGCACGAGGATCTGGGGCACGAGTGGCGGGGTGGGCGAGCCTGTCGGGAGGATGACGAGCGGGCGCGGGGGGAAGAGCTCGACCGCTGGCGGTTGGTGAGCGGGCGGGTCTGCAGCTCGACGGTGAAGGGGCCGCCACTCTGGGAGACGCTGGAGGCGCGGCCGGCCCAGCGCCGCGACCTCACCGGCGTCGAGGTGGTGCGGAGGACGATGACGCGGGGTGGATCCGGGCTGAGATGAGCTCCTGGGCGAGGGCAGCCTGGCAGCTGGATGGGTTCCACCTGGCCCGAGAGTGGGGGCAGGAGGCCTGTTGAGCGGCACGCCGGGGCCGGCCTGGGTCGGTGGTGCTCCTGAGCCTGGCCGCCGGCCCCGGTCCCTTGCCGTGCCGCCGCCCCCGCTCTCGACGTCAAAGGCTCGCCGGACGCGTTGGGCCTCGCCTCCAGCCCGTGCCCGGGTCGGTGCCGCCTCGGAAGGCCCGTTGCTGGCCCGTGGGGCCCGACGTGGGGCAGGCGCCTCCGTCGTGCTCAGGGCGCCACGAGGCCGCATGCCCTCCTCGCCCCGGTTGGGGATCCCCCCTTCGGCAAGGAGCCCCAGGCTGCGACCCCGTCGGCTCAGGCCTCACTGACCTTGGCGCCGGTGGCCGCCGGACGTCGCCCCTCACGGTTGCGCACGGTCCATGCCCCGCCCTCGCTGCCGCAGGATCCACAGCATCCCGCGCACGAAGCCGACAGCGGTGGCGACCTCCTCGCCTTTGAGGAAGTCCCTGACCGCCCCCACGATCTCCTCGTATCGCTGTCGTCCTGCCCGACTCCCGAGCAGGTAGCCGAGCCCGAAGAACGCCATCTTCGTGAACACCACCAAACCTCCTCTGCCCTGATGACGGTTCCGCCGCCGTGGGCCGCATGTTGAGTCTCGAGGCTGACGCGCCGGGCCCGTGCCACTGCCGCCTGGGCCCGGCGTGCGCTCACCATGCCGCCGCCAGCCTCGGATGGATGGCAACCGATCGACGACCCCACGATCGTGCCTGTCAGCACCAGTTTGAGCGCCTGGTCCCCCCGATGGCGGGGACGAGGCACGTCGTCGCCGAGGAGAGCGAGTCTTGTCCCCCGCCGTCGCGGCGCGCCTCGCCCTTGGGTGCCGTCGACGGCGTGCCGGTCAGTTGGGACCAAGGATCCCCCGCTCGCCCATGGGACACCTCCGGGCACCTCTCGTGCTCATGGCGCCGGGAGCTCCAAGATTGGCCCGATGCGGGTTTCCACGCCGCCGCCAGGTGCGGTACACCATGCCTGGTGAGGCCTCTCCTTCTGGCGCTGACGGTCCTCCTGGCGGCCTGCTCGGGCGGCGGGGGGGCGCATCCGTCGGCCTCGGCCGGGCCGCCCGTGAGCTCGCCAATCCCGGCAGCCTGCGCGCCAGGGCAGACGTCGGCCCCGGCCCCGGGCCTCGCCTCGCCGCTGCCGCTGGTCACGCTGGCCTCTGGCCTGGACCAGCCCGACGACCTGCTCTGGGACGGGGGACAGCTGCTGGTGGGCGAGTACCGCGACGGCCGGATCGCGGTCCTGGGCGACCGGGGTGGGCTGCGGTTGTTGCCCGGGCAGGTGCCGGAGGTGGAGGGGCTGGCCCGGCTCGGCGGTGAGCTGTACGCGGCGGATCAGCTCCACGACCGGGTGGTCAGGGTGGCCGCCGACGGCACGGTCTCGCCCGTCCTCCAGCTCCAGCCCGTGCCCGGGGCGGAGGGGGTGGACGGGATCGCGAGCGACGGCAGCCGGCTGCTGGTCCCCGACAGCGCCCGGGGCCGACTGCTCTTCGTCGCTCCCGACGGACGGGTGGAGCGGGCCGTGGGCGGCTTCCTACGTCCCACCGGAGCCTGGCCGATGCCCGACGGCTCGGTCCTGGTCGCCGACGAGAACGCCGGTCGGGTCGAGCGGGTGGCCCCGGACGGTGGCCGCTCGGTGCTGGCCTCGGGGATCGGGCTGGTGGACGACGTGGTGGCAGCGCCAGGCGGCGCCGTATACGCGATCGGGATCTCGCGCGGGGTGCTGGTCCGGATCTCGGGCGGCGCGGCCCAGGACCTGGTGAGCGGGTTTCGGGAACCTCAGGGCCTGGCCCTGGACGACGCCGGCAACCCCATCGTCAGCGACCTCCAGCAGGGGCGGGTGGTGGCCGCCGTAGCCGCCTTCCTCCTCTTGCCCGCCGGGCCGCCGCCTCGCCTCCAGCCCGGTCAGCCGCTCTGCGTGGACCTGGTCCGTGGCCCGGGGTTCACAGACCCGGTCACCCTCCAGGTGGGATCCCCCGACCGGGTGCTGACCCAGCCCGGCACCGGGAGCCGGGGGGAGGTGCTGCCTCGTCCCTGCCCTGGGACTTGCTGGGTGCAGGTCGGGGCGGTGAGCGGCGGGCGCAGGAGCTCGGTCTGGCTTCCCTACTCGGGCTGAGGGGGGCGAGCCCGAGGATGCGGAGGCAACGTGCCACGGTGGGAGGGGCATAGGACGCCGACTGCCTCGTTCGCGCACCCCGCCGATGCATGGGCCTTCCGCCGTCTCGGGTGTCGCCGCGACGCCGCCGACTCCGGCACGATCGCCGCTTGACGAAGGCCGATGAGTCGAGGGGAACGAGCCTGTCGCTCATCGGTCCCTGGCCGGGCGAGGATCCCCAAGGGCGTGGGCATGCTCAGCGACCACAGGCGCCGGTTCGACGTCCGGCAGGTCGCCGTCTCCGGTAGGGAGGTCGGCCTCCCCCTCCGCGATCAGCCGCTTAAGTCCCTCGTGGGGGAGGGCCGACGACGTCCGCGCGATCGACCGGCCAGATTCCGTCACCTCGACGATCTCACCAAACGCCGTCCGTTCATCGAATGCCCAGGTGCGGCCCGGGCTCGCGAAGATCCACCTCGTCATGTGACGGAAGGTGCCGCAAACGCGCTGGCGTGGCCCGGGTACGGCCAGGGGTGGCGCCGAGCTCAGGTCAGGGCCCGGCGCAAGAGCTTGCCGCCCTCGCTGCGGGGGAGGCGTTCGACCAGCCGCCAGGCGCGAGGCACCTTGAAGGGGGCCAGGCGGGCCCGGCACCACGCCTCCAGCTCGGCCGGGGCCGTGCCGTCGGCCACCACCCAGGCCGTCACCACCTCCCCCCAGAGCGGGTCGGGCCGGCCGGCGACGGCCGCGTCGGTCACCGCCGGGTGGGCCCGGAGCACGGCCTCGACCTCCTCCGGGTGCACGTTCTCGCCCCCGGTGATGATCACGTCATCGCGGCGGCCGAACACCTCGAGGGCGCCGTCGGGGCGCAACCGGCCCAGGTCACCGGTCCGGAAGCGCCCGCCCTCGGGCGCCGGCCTCAGCTCGGGGTTCACGTATCCGGGCGAGACGCACGGGCCGCCGACCACGATCTCTCCCTCCTCGACCTCGATCCGGGCGTGGGGGCAGACCATGCCCGCGCTCCCCCCCAGCTCCCGCGCCCGCCCCGGCGGGGTCAGTGCGACCTGGGAGGCGGTCTCGGTCAGGCCGTAGCTGGGGCAGACGTTGAGGCCCAGGTCGAGCCAGCGCCGGAGCTGGGCCGGCGCCGCTGGGGCCCCCCCGACCAGGATGGCCCGCAGGCCGCGGAGCGCCTCCGCACCGCCGGCCGCAAGCAGGCGGTCCAGCATCACGGGCACGACCGAGGTCAGGGTGGGCCGGGTGGACGCGATGGCCTCGAGCACCGCCTCCTCCTCGAAGCGGGCCACGGTGACCAGGGCCTGGTTGCAGAGGGCGCTGCGCAAGAACATGGCGAACCCCCCTACGTGGTGGGGGGAGAGCATGAGCAGCCAGCGGTCGCGGTCGCCGGCCTGGAGCATGCGGCAGCAGCCCCGGGCCGAGGTCTCCAGGTTGGCCAGGGTGAGCCGGACACCCTTGGGCGGCCCCGTGGTCCCGGAGGTGTAGAGCACGCAGACGTCGCCGGCGGCCCCGAGCGCCGGCTCGGGCAGGGGCTCGACCTCGCCCTCCCGGATCAGGAGGCGGGGTCGGCAATCGGCCAGGATGCGCTCTCGCTCCGGGTCGGGGGCCCGGGGCGAGATCGGGACCATGGCTGCCCCTAGCCGCAGGCAGGCGTGGAGGAGGGCGGCGAAGCGCACCCCGGCTGGCTCCACCACCGCCACCCGCTGGCCGGGGCGGACCCCCTCGCGCTCAAGGCGCCGGGCCCAGGTCTGGGCGAGGTCGTCGAGCGCATGCCAGCTCACCCAGAACCCGGCCGTGTAGTCGACCAGTGCTCGGCGAGGCCCGTGCCGGGCGGCCAGCTCGCGAAGCGGATCGGCTACCATGCAATCATACTAGTGAATGCTCTAGGAGTAGTGACTTGAACGGTTGGGTGCGCAGCGGCGACTACGAGGACATCTGGTACGACACCATGGACGGGATCGCGAAGATCACGATCAACCGTCCTCATGTGCTCAACGCCTTCCGGCCCCGGACCCTGTTCGAGTTGAGCCATGCCTTCAACGTGGCTCGCGATGACCCTGGGGTCGGGGCGATCATCCTGACCGGAGCCGGGACCGAGGCCTTCTGCACCGGTGGTGACCAGAAGGTTCGGGGGGAGGATGGGTACCTGGACGAGCGGGGCGTGGGCCGCCTCAACGTGCTCGACCTCCACATCCAGATCCGGCGCACGCCCAAGCCGGTGGTGGCCATGGTGGCCGGCTACGCCATCGGGGGAGGACACGTCCTGCACGTCGTCTGCGACCTCACCATCGCTGCCGAGAACGCGCGCTTCGGTCAGACCGGGCCCCGGGTGGGGAGCTTCGACGCCGGGTACGGCTCCGGGCTGCTGGCGCGGATCGTGGGCCAGAAGCGGGCGCGGGAGATCTGGTTCCTGTGTGAGCAGTACGATGCTTGGGAGGCGCTGCGGATGGGGCTGGTCAACCGGGTGGTCCCGCTCGAGCGCCTTGAGGAGGAGACGGTGGCCGTCTGCCGGCGGATGCTGCAGCACAGCCCCACGGCGCTGCGCATGATCAAGGCGGGCATGAACGCGGCCGACGACGGCCTGGCCGGGTTGATGCAGCTCGCTGGGGACGCCACCATGCTCTTCTACATGACCGAAGAGGCCCAGGAGGGTCGGGACGCCTTTGTGCAGAAGCGGAGGCCCGACTTCTCCCGCTTCCCAAGGCGCCCCTGAGGTCGGTCGACGCGTGGCCTCGGAGCCGGGGGCGTCGGACGGAGCCAGGAGCCGGCCCGAGCAGGGACGTTTGGGATCTGGGCTCAGCCGACCCCGGGTCTGGTGGCTGGCCAGCCGACCGGCCACCCTTGCGGCCTCGGTGTCCCCGGTGCTGGCGGGGACGGCGGTGGCGGTCCACGATGGTCACGGCCGCGCCTGGGCGGCGCTGACCGCGCTGCTGGTAGCCCTGGCCATGCAGGTCGGGGTCAACTACGCCAATGACTACTCCGACCACGTGCACGGCGCCGACCGTCGCCGGGTGGGACCGCTGCGGGCGGCATCGTCGGGTCTGGTCCCTGCCGGCCAGGTGAAGGCGGCGGCCCTGGCCGCCTTTGGCGTAGCCGCCGTCGCTGGCCTCGCGCTCTGCCTGAGCACCGACTGGCGCCTGCTGCCGCTGGGGGCGCTGGCCATCGTGGCTGGCTGGACCTACACCGGTGGCCCCTGGCCCTACGGGTATCGGGGCCTGGGCGAGGTGTTCGTCTTCACCTTCTTCGGACTCTTCGCCACCGTCGCCACCACCTATGTGCAGGAGCTCCGGGTGCCCCCGGCCGCCTGGGCCGCCGGCGCTTGCACCGGCTTCATGGCCTGTGCCGTTCTCGGCTTGAACAACTTGCGCGACCTGGACACCGATGCGGAGGCCGGCAAGCGGACGCTGGCCGTTCGGCTGGGTCGTGGTGGCGCTCGGGGCGTGATCGTTGGCCTCTACGCGGCAACCGTGGCGATCACGGTCACGTCGGTCGTGGCCGGCTGGACGCCGGCCTCCGCCGCCCTGTCGTTGCTGGTGGTCCCTCTCGCCCTGACCGTGATCCGGGCCTCGGCCTCCCCCGATCCCTCCGCCCTGGTCGAGGCGCTACGGCGCGCGGCTCGGCTCGAGATCTGGTGGGCGCTGCTGTGGGCGCTCGGGTTGGTGCTGGGGTGAGGTCTCGCTCAGCCCATGGCCGGGTGGGTGGAGAGATGGTCGGCGAGGAGGGAGGCAAAGGCATGCGGGCGCTCCAAGTGCACGGCGTGCCCCGCCTCGGGTACGACCGCGAGCTGAGCCCCTGGGATGGCATCGTGCAGACGGCGAGCGAAGACGAGGTAGCGATCGTCCTCAGCCCCCGCCACCACCAGGGTCGGACAGCGGATCTCGCTCAACCGGTCCCAGAAGGCCGGCGTCGCCCCCGCCCCAAGCCCGCGCAGGCAGGCGGCCAGGTGAGCTGGTCGGTTGCGGCGCCGCATGGCGTCCAGCCGGGCCAGGAACGCCGGGCCTCGGCGGGCCAGGCCGGCGAACAGAGGACGGGAGGCCCAGTAGGAAGCGAACCAGGCGATGCCCTCCCGTTCGATCCGATCGGCCAAAGCCAGGTCCTCGGCCCGACGTCGGGCCCGTTCTTCCCCCTCCAGCCCGGCATGGGTGCTGATCACCACCAGGCTGGCCACCCGTTCGGGGTGAGCGAGCGTGACGAGGAGGGCTACCCGCCCACCCTGCGAGTACCCGATCAGGTGCGACCTGGCGACCCCGAATCGGTCCCAGGTCCCGACCACCTCCTCCACCACCCCCGGGAGCGTGGAGGCCTCAAGGTCGGGGGTGAGCCACCGATAGGGGCCCGCCACCAGCGAGGTCACCTCGCTCCAGCTCTCCCCGAGCTGGCTGAAACCGTGCAGGCAGGTGACGGTCTCCATGGCTGAGGGAACCCTAGCCCATGCGCTCGTCGCCACGTTCGTCGACGAGCTGGCTCGCTGTGGCCTCGAAGCGGTGTGCGTGACCCCTGGCTCCCGCTCCGCACCCCTGGCCATGGCCTTTGCCCGCCACCCTGAGATTCGCGTGTGGACCCACATCGACGAGCGCTCGGCCGCCTTCTTCGCCCTTGGCATGGCCCGGAGAAGCCGCCGCCCGACGGCGTTGCTCTGCACCTCGGGGACCGCGGCGGCCGAGTTCCACCCCGCGGTGGTCGAGGCCTACCACGCCGAGGTTCCCCTCCTGGTGCTCACCGCCGATCGCCCACCCGAGCTGCGTGACGTGGGGGCGAACCAGGCCATCGACCAGGCCCGCCTCTACGGCACCGCGGTGCGCTGGTTCTTCGACCCAGGGCCGCCTGACGACCTTCCGGGAGCTTCCCGACACTGGCGGCAGCTCGCCGCTCGGGCCCTGGCCGAGGCGGTCGGCCCACCGGCGGGGCCGGTCCACCTCAACCTTCCTTTTCGAGAGCCATTGACACCCCCGGCGGGGACGGTTGTGGCCCCGCTTCCCCGCGACCGAGAGCCGGTGCGGCTGGAGCGCGGGCGGGCGCTGCCCTCGGACGAGGTGGTCGAGCGGGTGGCCCGGGCGCTGACCCGTGCCCGACGTCCGCTGGTGGTGGCCGGCGAGCTGGACCCCGGCCAGCGTCTCCCCGAGCTCGTCGCCGGGCTGCTCGCCCGGATCGACGCGCCGTTCCTCGCCGAGCCGACCTCCCACCTGCGCCAACGGGGGATGCCGGGCCTGGTCGAGACCTATGACATCCTGCTTCGGGTTGAGGGATGGGCCTCGACCCACCGGCCTGACCTGGTGCTTCGGTTGGGGGCGGTCCCGACCTCGAAGGCGCTCGGCCAGCTCCTGGGGAGGGGAGGGACCCCGACCATCGTGGTCGATCCCAGCGGCGCCTGGCGGGATCCCGATCGCCTCGCCAGCGAGGTGATCAAGAGCGATCCCGAGGTCTTGCTGGCGAAGCTGACCGATCGCCTCGACGGGGGGCCTGGTCCCTGGCGGCGCGAGTGGGAGGGGGCTGGGGAGAAGGCGAGCGTTGCCCTGGAGCGCTGCCTGGGACGATTGCCGCTGTTCGAGGCCCACGTGGTCCGCGCCCTGGCCAAGCTCCTGGCGGAGGATGCCACGGTGGTGGTCGGCTCCAGTCTGGCCGTTCGCGAGGTGGAGACCTTCTGGCCCGCGGCGCCCCCCGGCCAGCGCTTCCTCGCCAATCGCGGGGCGAGCGGGATCGACGGCCTGGTCTCCACCGGTCTGGGGGCAGCGGCGGTCTCCCCGGGATCGATCACCGCCGTGCTCCTGGGCGACCTCAGCCTCTATCACGACATGAACGGGCTCTGGGCCATCCGTCGCCATGGCCTCCACGCGGCTTTGGTGGTGCTCGACAACGACGGTGGCGGCATCTTCCACCACCTTCCCCAGGTCGACCACCCGGACGTGTTCGAGGAGCTGTTCGCGACCCCGCTCGGCCTGCGCCTGGAGGAGGTGGCCCGGCTCTACGGCCTCGGCTTCCTGGAGGCCGACAAGGTCGAGGACCTCGACACGGCGCTGTCGGCGGGGCTGACCGCGCCGGAAGCGACCCTGGTCGCGATCCGATTCGACCGGAGGGACAGCGCCTTGGCGCACCGAGAGTGCTGGTCGGCGGTCGCTGCCGAGCTCGGCCTCAGGCCCGACCCGTCCCCGGAGATGGGCTGATGGCCGGGAGCTTGGGTGGGACATGGCGGAGATCGACGGTCGGATGGTCGGTCCAACCTCACGCCGAGCTCGTGCCGTCATCCCTCGGCCGCTGGGCGCCTGTGCTGCGACGGAGGTCACCCGGCGCTCGACCTCTCCTGGTGACGGGGGATCGACTCTCGTCAGGCCTCCCCGCCCACCGTGGACGCTCGCACGGCGTCCCAACGTTCGTTGCCCACCGGTCGGGCTCGCCTCCCTCGACTGAGGACCGTTCACAGATCAGTCGGGCTTGGCGGAGGTGAGGGCGTCGAGCAGGGCCTGCAGCTTCATCCGGGTCTCCTCGAGCTCTGCCCTCGGGTCGGAGTCGGGCATGATCCCGGCCCCGGCGTAGAGCCGGGCCCCATCCTCCCAGAGCAGCCCGCAGCGGATCGCCACCGCCAGCTCGCCGTCGCCCCGAGCATCGATCCAGCCCACGGCACCGGCGTACCAGCCTCGCTCGATGCCTTCCAGCTCGCGGATCAGGAGTTGGGCCGCCTCCACCGGGGCGCCGCCCACGGCAGGGGTGGGATGGAGAGCTGCCGCCACCTGGAGGAGGTCGGGGGAGGTGACCTCGAAGGTCGCCTCCACGGTGGTGGCGAGATGCTGGATGTTGGGCAGCGACAACACCTCTGGCGGGGTGGCCGAGACCCGTGCCTTCAGCCCATCGAGGGCCGCGATCACGTGGTCGACCGTGAGCTGGTGCTCGGTGGCGTCCTTGGCACTGGCGCGCAAGCGATCAGCCAAGGTCGCGTCGGCCAGGCGATCGTGCCCCCTCCCGATGCTGCCGGCCATGGGCTGACAGGTCACCACCGCCCCGGAGCGACGGGCGAGGAGCTCGGGCGAGGCACCGACAAGGACGCTGCCATCGCCGCCGCTGATCAGGTAGCGGTAGCAGGCTGGGTAGGTCAGGCGCAGCCGGCGTGCCACCGCCCCGGCGGCGATGGGACGGTCCGCCCGAGCCATCACCTCGCGGGCCAGGACCACCTTCTGCGCCGATCCCTGGCCCAGCCGTCGGGAGGCCTGAGCGACCGTCCTCATCCACTCCGCCTCCGTGGGGAGTGGCTCAATCTGGAGCTTGGGGCGGCTGGCTGCCGGCGAGGCTGGCTGCCGGAGCAGAGCCAGGTCACCGACGGCGAAGGCCCGCCCTCCCACCTGAATGACGGTCAAGGCCGGCACTCGCAGCAGCAGCGCTGGGAAGCCCAGCCATGGGGCCTTTGGCTCACGTTCCAGATCGAAGGCGAACCCCCCCAAGGCCACCAGCCCGGCGACCGGGAGCCCGGCCTGAGGGGCCGGACCGGCCATCAGACGCCGCCAGAGGCGCGCCGCTGCCTCGAGTCGCCTGCCTGGCTCGTGGTCGAGGCGACGGCCCTCGGCATCCTCGAGGGCAACTCCGTCCGGCGTGGAGACCAGCTCATAGCGGCGGCCAATGCCGACGATCGACACCGCAGCCGGGGCTGAGCGCTCGAACAACGCCACCTCGTGCCCCGCATCATGGGCATCCCCGGCCAGTCGTACGAGGTCGGGCGAGCATCCCAGCTCGACCGGCGAGCTGGCCATCTCGGTCCAGATGGGAACGCTCACGACCCGTGCTCGATGCGCTCCCGGGCGGCCCGGAGCACGGCGCGCTGGAAATGGTGCCGGACCAGCGTGCCGCTCGCTTCGAGGAGCCGATGGAAGGTGGCGAGGAGCTGGCGCTGTGCCTCCTCGGCCGGCAGCCCTGCCCCCTGGATGCGCTCTCGAACATGGCGGTCGAAGAGGTCCACGGCCCGCCTGGCGGTCTCCTCAACCGCGGCAGCATGGCGCGCACCCAGCTCCATCAGCTCGCTCAGCGGGACCCCGGCCTCGATGAGGGTAAGCCCTGCCGCCAAGGCGTCCAGGTCCTCGACCGGGTAGCGGGGCTCGGCCCCGTCGGCGATGGGCACCAACATGCCGGCCTGCTCAAGGGCACGCAGGAGTGGCACCGCCACCCCGCTGCGCGCCGCCAGCTCCTCCAGGGTGAGGGTCTGCGGGGCGGGCGGTGCGGTGACCGCTGCCACCAACGCCTCGTCCGAGGGCTCAAGCTCCCCTTCCAGGAACCGGCGGATGACGGCGAGGGTGAAACCCCGCTGCTGGAGATCCCGGATGCGACGCAGTCGCTCCAGGTGCTGGCTCGAGTACCACGTCACCCGGCCCTCGCGGCGAGGGGGCTCGAGCAAGCCCTTCCCCTGGTAGAAGCGGATGGTGTCCACTGGCACGCCGGCCGCCTGCGCCAATTGTTCGATTCGATACTCCACGAGTGACAACTAGCATACTGCCGGCGATCGCTCAGGATTTTCGGGTCGATCCGGTCAGGCACATCCGTTCTCGGTGGCGCCAGCTCAGGGGCGCGAGGGGCAGGTGCCGCCGCCGTTGGCCGGTCGGTTCCCCAGGGTCACGGAGAGGGTGATAGGGGTGCCACCACGGAGGACGGTCATCGTGACCGTGTCACCTGGGTCGTGCAGCTGGAGCACCCCGCCCAAGGTCTGGCCGTTGTTGAGGTCGACGCCGTCGACCCGCTCGATCACGTCCCCACTCCGAATGCCGGCTTGCTGGGCCGGTGTGCCCGGCAGGGCGAGTTCGACGTAGACCCCATAGCCGCGGACGTTGGGGTCGATGGCGAGCTGGTCGGCGATGGCGAGGTAGCAGATCCCGAGGTAGGGGTGACCCGGCGCCTGACCCCGCAACAGCGCCGAGGCGATGCGTTGAAGGATGCGGCTGGGGATGGCGTAGCCGATGCTGTTGGCGTTGCTGGTGCCGGCGGTGTTCATCCCCACTACCCGACCGTTGCCGTCCGCGAGCGGCCCCCCAGAGTTGCCTGGGTTGATCGGCGCGTCGGTTTGGAGCACGTCGGCCAAGCTCTCCGGGCTCTCCCCGGCGCCGCCATCCACGTTGTTCACCGTGCGATGGAGCGCGGAGATCGCTCCCACCGTGACCGATCCGAAGCCCTGGCTGCCGAGCGGGCTGCCGATCGCGACCACGGGCTGTCCCACCTGCACCTTGGTGGAGTCGGCAAGCTGGGCGACGGGCAGGCTGCCCGGGACGCGCAGGACGGCGATGTCCTCAAGGGTGTCGGTCCCCTGGACCTGAGCTATGAAGTGCTGGCCGTCGGGCATCAGCACCTGCACCAGTCGGCCTCCCGCGATCACGTGAGCGTTGGTCAGCAGATAGCTGGTCCCGTCCTGTGAGGCGATCACGAAGCCGCTCCCCTCGGAGACGGCGCCGGCTTGCTCGTTGACGATGACCAGGCCAACCGAGGGAGCCAACACCTGGGCGGCATGGACGGCGTCGAAGCTCCCTTGGTTGGTGGGACCGGTGACGGTGGCGACAGGGATGCGTGCGGAGCCCGATGAGGTAGGCGCCGGCCTCTCGACCGAGCGGGGTGCCCCGGCCGAGCAAGCGGTCAGCCAGGCCATCAGGACAAGGGAGATGCTCGCTCGCTGGAGGCGGCGAGCCGTTGGTGATCTCGTCGTCACGGTCTCGTTCATGGCCACCATCCATGTATCACGGCGTCTTCTCTGCGGCTCGCAGCCGGCCCAGCGAGGGCGCTGGCCGCCCGACCGAGGGTTGCGGTCTCGTCGAGGTCCGGCTCCGCGGCAGGTGGCGGGGGCGGTGCCCGACCGGCTCAGGCCTTGCGTTGGGCTGGGGCGGACGTCGGTGGGGGCACTGGCAGGTTGGCCAGGCGCCGCAGCGCCGCCACCCGCTCGTTCTGGCCCAGCCTGGCCTCCGCCACCGCCCGGCGCAACGACTCGATGGTGGCGTCGTAGGTGGCTCGATCGACGGGGAAGGGAGTGCCGTCCTTGCCCCCGTGGGCGAACGAGAAGGACACCGGGTCCCGTACTGAGGCCGGCTCTCCGTAGGCCAACTCCGCCACCAGCGACAGCGCCCGGAGCGCCTTTGCTCCTATCCCGGGCACCGCCAGCAGGCTGGTGAAGTCCTCTGGCTGCGCCTCGTAGGCGCGGAGCAGCACCCGTTCGATCCGTGCGGGGTCGAGGTCGGATAGCAGCACCCGATGGCGCCGGGGCATCCGCAGCTCGCGCATCCGCTGCAGCTCGCGCACCACCGTGCCTGGCCTCTCGCAGGCCAGGATGGCCGACAGCCGCCGGTTGCCCTCCCCCTCCTCGGCCACTAGGTTGAGCACCTCCCGCCTGGGGGATCCGGTGACGGCTGCGTGCGGCTCGCGGTCGAAGCGGGCAGGCTCGTGCCAGTGGTACCGGCGGGCGGTTCGGCTCTCCTCGTTCATGCCCTGTTGCACGACCGCCCAGCGGCCCTCGGTCGTGAACACCAACACGTGGTGGTAGAGCTGGAACCCGTCCTGGACCGCCGCCGAGTCCACCCGGGCGGCGAGGCGGCTGGCTCGAACGAGGGGAGCGGGGTCCTGCCCGCTCCGCCAGCAGGCGGACTCGACCTCGCCCGGGGTTCGCCGGGAAGCCTGGCCCTTGCCGCCGGCCACCACCACCCCTGCCTCCGGCACCGCCTTGAGTCCCTCCTTCAGGGCCCCGCACACGGTGGTCGTCAGCCCGCTCGAGTGCCAGTCGAAGCCCAGCGCACAGCCGAAGGCTTGGAACCAGACCGGGTCGGCCAGGCGTCGCAGCAGACCGCCCGGCCCCTCCTCGGTCACGATCGCCAGGGCGATCTCCCGGGCCAGGGCCACCATCCGCTCGAAGAGCCAGCGGGGTGCGTGGCCGGAGTGAAGGGGCAAATCGGCGGTGCCGGTGCGCACGTCCGTTCGATTCTATGCCGGGAGCGTTGGACCGGCGAGCCGAGGATCCGGTAGGCTCACCGGCCTCAAGCCGGACCCGATTCTGCTCGAGTTGCTCGGTCGGCCGTCCGCGGTCATACCATCCGGTCGTGTCTCTTGAGGTGTCCGTCATGGATGCCAGCGACGAACGGAGCTCAGTCCGCCTGACAGAGGTGGAAAGGAGGTCAAGGTGAGCAAGCGATACCTCAGCCCCTACATCAACTTCCAAGGCCGGGCTCGCGAGGCCATGGAGTTCTATCGCGAGGTGTTGGGCGGCGAGCTTGAGCTGCGCAGCCTGGACGAGCGCGGCCTGCCCAGGCCGGCCGGCCCCCGGGATCGCATCACGTACGCGCGGCTCGAGGTCGACGGCGCGCTTCTCATCGGCTCTGATGGCCACCCCGACTACCCTCCCAGCCTTGGCGATCACATAGGTATCGCCTTGGGCGGTGGGGACGAGGATCGGCTCGCGGAGATCTTCACCCGCCTGGCGGAAGGGGGCACGGTCAAGATGCCGCTGACCGAACAGCCCTGGGGTGGCCGTATCGGCTGGCTCATGGACAGGTTCGGCATCAACTGGATGGTCAGTGTCGAGGCGAGCGGGCGCGGGGCGTCGTGAGGGTCCATCTCGGCCGACCTCCGTCGGCGCGGGCGGCCGAATCCTGCCCGGATGACCACGGTGGGGCGCCATCGACGGCCTGGTGGGGGGCAGCGCCCCGCCGACCCCGGCTCGACCGGGACGGAGAGCTGCTGGCCGATCACTCCGCCCTCGTCCGTCCCGGGGGAGGGGAGGCTGAGGGCGATGACCGCCGATGCCAGGGAGAGCAAGGCCAGCAGGAGCAGCGCTGAGGGGTAACGACAGCTGGCGTGTCCACACACTACCATTCACTTCCGTCAACTTGAAGCAGTGGGCCACGAGCAAGGCATCCCTCCCGTGACCGCCTCCCGCTGCCTCTCGTCGGGCACGCTTCCCGTCCCGGCCCGGCGAGTCGGTCACCTGATCCGGGGGACGCCCCGGCGTGACCGCCCGCGTGTCCCCTGCCGATCGACGCTCCGATCTGGACCGGCAAGTGGCGGGTGGTGCCGCTTGGGCGGCCCAGGAGGGGCTCGCCGTCGGGCGCCTCGTGAACCGAGGTTGGCTCGGCCCTGAACGGAACGCGTCGGAGGTTCCCGGCCTTGCGGCGTGACCCGACCGTGACCACGATCGTGGTCGAGCCTCGGGACCGCTTGGCGCGGTTCGGGGCCGAGGAGGTGGAGGCTGCACTCGCCGCTCAGGGAGGGCGGCTGGTGGGGGTCGATCCCGCCGAGGTCGACGAGGACCTGGTCCGAGACGGAAGCGAGCTCCTGAGCCGCCTCGGTGCCCGGCACGACGGCCGGCGTGCCGCCGCCCATCGGGCGGCCCGGGCGATGGCCGCGCTCCGAGAAGGTGATGACGCGTAGGTGCTCGCCCCCGGACGGCTGGACGCTGCAAGCGTTCCAGTTCGCTCTGGGCCCAACCCCGGAGCAATGGCAGACCATCCGGCGGCAGTGGGGTGGCCGCCGCTCCGCCGCCAACTGGGCGGTCCGGACCCCCAAGGCCGATCTCGACGCCTATCGCGAGTCCGGCGCATCGAAGGAGCCGCCGTCGTGCTCCGGTCTCCGCTGGCGCTGGAACCGGGCCATGCAGGCCGAGTGCGTGGATCAAGAGACCGGCGAGGTCTGGTGGCCCCAGATCGCCAAGGGGCCCCGCCAAGCCTGCTTCGCGGGGTCCCCTCCAAGGGAGCCTTCGCCAACGGGATCGAGGACGCGCGCCTCCTGGCGCTGGCAGCGGTCTCGGGCGGGCAAGCTCGACGGGCCGGGCGGGGGCGCCCCACCAAGCTGGCTTGGTGGGGGCCCGTCGGCTCCGTTGGAGCCTTCGGGAGGCGCAGAGCCGCGGTCAGGGGTCCCCACGAGGCCGGCCTCGTGGGGTCCCCGGTGAGACCCGGGCCTCCCGGGCACGCGGCGGGGAAGCGCGAAGCCCGCGAGGGCAACCCCGTGAGGGGTGCCGCATGAGACGATCGCTTACTCAGCGGCAACGGTGATCTCCTCGTCCGCTTCGATCCGGCGAACCAGCTGGCCGGCACGCTGCCTCAGCTCCCGAAGGACCATCACTCCCACAGGGGCAAGGCCGGCCCAGGTGCCACCCGCCGGCGTTTCGACCCGGGCGGGCAGCCGGGCATCGCCCCAGGGCCCGGGTTGGCGTCGCTCATGCCCCGTTTGACCACGGCGGGCCCAGGGTGCACGCTCGCGACAGGATGTCGGCTGCGGTGCCGAACGACCTGGTGGTGGCGCTGGACGTCGGGACCTCGTCGGTCCGGGCGCCGCTCTACGACGACCGTGCCCGGTCGCTGCCCGGTGCCGGGGCCCACGTCCCCTACCGACCCCGGATCGACCGTGACGGCGCCGCCGAGGTCGACGCCGACCGGCTCATCAGCCTGGTCGGTGGCTGCCTCGACGAGCTGCTCCGCCGTGCTCGACCGGTGCTGACCGGCCCCGTCGGAGCGGTCGGAGT
Organism: Candidatus Dormiibacterota bacterium; assembly: GCA_035294145.1. Lineage (GTDB taxonomy): Bacteria > Chloroflexota > Dormibacteria > Dormibacterales > Dormibacteraceae > CADDZO01. Next base: position 45,737 of record DATGLL010000116.1, read on the forward strand.
CTCCACCTTCTGGCACAGCCTGGTCGCCACCGACACCGAAGGTCGGGCGCTGACGCCGCTCTTCCTCTGGGCCGACACCCGAAGCCGGCGGGCCGCCGAGGAGCTGGCCGGCCGGCTGGACCCGGAGGCGGTGCGGAGGCGGACCGGCTGCACGCTGCACGCCAGCTACTGGCCAGCTAGGCTGGCCTGGCTGAAGCGGGTGCGGCCCGACCTCTGGCGGCGACCGGTGCGCTGGCTGAGCTTCGGCGACCTGCTCTACTGGCGCCTCTTCGGCCATCCCGCCACCAGCCTCTCGATGGCCTCGGGCACCGGTCTGCTCCGATTGGAGGACCGCTCCTGGGACGAGGAGCTGCTGGCCGCGCTGGACGTCGATCCGGCCCACCTGCCGCCGCTGGCCGAGGCCGAGAGCGGCCTGGCCCCGGAGTTCGCCGCTCGCTGGCCCCAGCTGGCCCGGGCGACCTGGCTCCACGCCGCCGGGGACGGCGCCCTGGCCAACCTGGGCAGCGGCTGCATCGATCCCACCCAGCGCGCCCTCACCGTCGGCACCTCGGGAGCGCTCAGGGTCATGTGCTGGGGGCCGCCGGCGCCACCGCCGCCCGGGCTCTGGTGCTACCGGCTGGACGCCGAGCGCCTGGTGGTGGGCGGGGCGCTCAGCAATGGTGGCAACCTGGAGGACTGGATGTCGCAGGTGCTGAACCTGGACCGGCCGCGGCTGCAGGAGCAGCTGCGCCAGCGCCGGCCGGGAGCACACGGGCTCGTCTTCCTCCCCCTGCTGGCGGGCGAGCGCAGCCTGGGCTATGCTCCCCACGCGTTCGGCGCCGTCGCCGGTCTGACCCTGGCCACCACCGCCGAGGACATCGCGCAGGCCGGCCTGGAGGCGATCGCGATCGAGTTCGCCCGCGTCGACCGCCGGCTCGACGAGGTGCTGCCGGCGCCCCGGTGCCTGGTGGCCAGCGGGGCCGCCCTGCTCGGCTCCCCGCCCTGGATGCAGGTCATGGCCGACGCCATCGGCCGGCCCGTTGCCGCCGGGCGGGCGGAAGAGGCCTCCAGCCGCGGGGCGGCGCTCTTCGCCCTGGAGCGCCTGCGGCCCGGCCAGGCACCACCCGCCGACCCCGGCGTGACGGCCACGTTCGAGCCGGACGAGGCCGCCCACCGCACCTACGAAGGGATGCGGCGCCGTCAGGAGGCCCTCTACGAGGTGCTGGTGGGGAGACGCCCGCCGGACGCCTGACCGGGCCGCGCCGTCGGCGGCCGCCGGCGACGGATCGAGCGCATCCAGGGGCGGGCGGTGGGCGGGCCCGGGAGGTGGTGCTGGTGCCCGAGCTGGTCGTCCGCGCCTCCTCCGGAGGCGCATCCGGAGCGGAGGTGGGATGCCAAGCGGATGCCAGAAACCTTGCGCGTGATGGGCCAGGCCGCCTGCCGGGGTGAGGTGCAGCGACGAAAACGAAGCAGCCTCGCGGCAACCCTCAACAACCCAACCACGAGGCCATCACTTGTTTGCCCCCAGCGCACGTCCTCGCACCGCCCACCGTCGGCGATCGCCCCACCTCCTGGCCCTCCTCCACGGTCCCCTCCACCTCGCCCTGCGCCTGGTCATGGTCCTGATGTCCCTCGAGGGCTACCCGGCCAGCGCCTGATCGGGCTCAATCCGCCCATCGGGCGCAAGCACGCGGGGGCGGCATCGCGGAGCGGCGGCGGGCGGTGGCCCTGGGCGACGGCCGGGCCGGGCAACGGGGACCAAGGGGCCTCGGGGATACGAGCTCCCCCTCACCCCGGGTGATCGAGCGACGCCACCGGGCCCCGGTCCCGAGGCCTGGTCGCAGGTGCCTCGGCCGGTGGGATCTCAGACCCGGGGAGCTCGAGCCCCACCTCGCCAACGCCCCCGAGACGGTGGGCTGCGGAGCCGGCCCGGGCGACCTCCGCCCGCTGGACGATCGCAGAGGGCCTCGAGCCTGGCCTCGACCACGACGAGGGGCCCAAGCTCGGGGGTGGGATTGCCACCCCACCTCGGTGCTCATGGCCCCGGCGCGCTTGAGGGTGGTGCGGGGGAGATGAGGACGGCCAGCAGCGTGCCTGCGGTGCGAGAGCGGCCGGCGGTGGGGCTGCCGCGCCGGCGGCGGAAGCACCCCAGCTCTGCCCGAGGCAACCGGTCCTGTAGTACTGGCAAAGACACGATCCCAAGCCCATCCATCCCAGCCAATCAAAGCCTCGGTGAGCCACGTCGCCATGAGTCACAACCTCTGATCTCAAGCACTCATTAACTGACCTATAACCTGCATCATTGAACCTTTCCATAGCGCTATCTGCGTCGTCGAAGGGTCGGCAAGGCTTGCGGAAGTGGCCAAAGGGAGGTGATGGACATCGGCCAGTGACCTCAGCCCTGCTGAGCCTCTCTCTGCCGCTCGTATGGCTTTGGAGGAAGCGAACGATGCGTCGACGCTTGAAAGGCAGGTTGACTTGGTCAATTGCCCTCTCGAGGCGACTCAAGACGATCTTCCAGCGCGATCGAAGCAGCGAACCGGATGTTCACAGACCGCCCCGAGGGCCACTTCTGCTCACCATGGCCGTGGTGGCACTCGCGGTCGCATGGCCTACCTCCACCTCGACGATGGCCGCGACCAACGAGTTCCCCGTGATCAACCCCAACAGCGGGAAGTGCCTGGACGTCTATCACTCGGGGCAGGCCAACTACACGAACGTCGATATCTACACCTGCAACGGGTCGGCCGCCCAGGATTGGCATTTCGTGAAGATCGGGACAAGCAGCCTGGGCACCGTCTATCAGCTCGAGAACCCCAACAGTGGGAAGTGCCTGGACGTTTACCATTCCGGAACCGCAAACTACACGAATGTCGACCTCTACACCTGCAACGGATCCACGGCCCAAGGCTGGATCCCACATGGAAGCGCCCTGGTAAGCGAGGTGAACCTGACCTCCTGCCTCGATGTTTACCATTCGGGAACCGCCAACTACACCAATGTCGACCTCTTCAGCTGTAACGGGTCTGGAGCTCAGGCCTGGACCTCGTACCGGATACCGCCCACCCCGCCCGAGGGTTGGTTCGCCTGCTCCATCAACGTCCTGACGGACACCTGCGCGACCACCACCGATCCCATCAATGTCCAGTTCTACGACCCTGGCGGCGATGCGCTGGCCGACCTGAGCAACGAACTGAGCAGCGCCGGATGGTCAGCCACCAGCTGTTTCAATCCTTTGGTCCGCTTCGACTCAGGGTATGGGCAGCTCTACACCCCTGACAATGTCCTGGCCACTGATGTGAGCAACGCCGGCTGCGGATCGGGCCTACGCGACCATGCTCGGCTCTGGGCCAGCCCCGACGACCACACCGTGTACGTTGCCGCTAGCTTCGAGCAACCCTGTAGCGCCGGTCACTGCGTCACCAATTTCAACCTGGGCCGTGACAACCTGGAGGCGGCGGTCGAGTCCTACCTCATCGACCATGGGGCCTCCTACACAGCCGACTACGTCCAGCAATATGCGTCGGGGACGCTCCAGGGCGTCTCGTACGACGGAAAGGTAGCGATCGTTCAGGTCGGTTGAGGCTCCTCGGGTGGGGCGCAGGCCCTGAGCTCGGCGCCCCACCCCCCTCTCTCAGGCTCACCTGGTGGATGCCAGGAGACCGCGTTCGAAGCCTGACAACCGTGCCCAAGGGCGGGGCCGTGAGCTCGACCCGACCGGCTCGAGACGAGCCGGAGAGCGCAACCCTGGTGCCTATGCCACCACCCAGAGGCGGTCTCGGGGCATCTCGACGAAGCAGGCCTCCCCGACCATTGGGCCGGGCGCCGACACCTGGAGCGGGAGCGGGCCGGCGGGGGTCGCGACCTGCAGGGCCACCCGCCCCCCGGCGTAGTGTCGGCTCAACACGCGTCCTGGGAGGCGATTCGGGCCGTCCGCCGTTGCCAGCTTGAGCGCCTCGACACGAACGGCGAGCCAGCTCCCCATCGGGGTGCCGCCCGCCACCTCCAGCTGGACGCCCCCAGGGAGGCAGACCCGTCCCGGCCAGGCCGAGTCGGTGGAGCAGGGCAGGAGGAGACCGCCCCCACAATGCCGAGCGACCTCGGCGCTCGCCGGTCGCTCGTAGACCTCCTCAGGGGTTCCCACCTGCAGCAGCCGGCCACCGACCAGCACCCCGATCCGGTCGGCCAAGGCGAGAGCATCCTGCTCATCGTGGGTCACGCAGAGGGTGGTCACGTGCAGGCGTCGCAGGAGGTCCCCCAGCTCCCGTCGCAGGTCGGCTCGAAGGCCAACGTCCAGGGCTGCGAACGGTTCGTCCAGCAGGAGCACCTCAGGCTCGATGGCCAGCGCCCGCGCCAGGGCGACCCTCTGCCGCTGGCCACCGGAGAGGTGACGGGGCCGCCGCCGCTCCAGGCCACGCAGCCGCAGGAGTTCCAGCATCTCGGCCACCTTGGCTGCCACCACCGACCGTGGGAGGCGACGGGCACGCAGGCCAAACGCGATGTGATCGGCGACCGTGAGATGGGGCCAGAGCGCGTGGCTCTGGAAGACCATGGCCGTCGGTCGGCGCTCGGGCGCCAGAGGCGTGAGGTCACGTCCGCCCAACCAGATCCGGCCGGCATCGGGGCGCTCGAACCCCCCGATCACTCTCAGCAGCGTGGACTTCCCCGAGCCCGATGGGCCCATCACCACGAGCACCTCACCGCCCCTCACCTCGAGGTCCGTCGTCTCCAGGCCCTCCCCCGGGGCGTAGGTCCGTCGCACACCCTCCAAGCGGAGCATGCTCACCGTAGCCAGCCCGTGCCCAGCACCCGCTCCCAGTCACCGATGGCGCGCGCCACGGCGAGAGTCAACAGCGCGGACGGCGCCACCAGGATCACCGCCACCGCCGAGGCCGCCTGGACCGAGCTGGACTGGAGCGCACCGTAGAGGAGGATGGGAAGGGTGACCAACCGCTGGCCGGCGATGAGGAAGGTCACGGCGAACTCGTCCATCGAGAAGAGGAAGGCGAACAAGGCGCCTGCCAGCAGCGCCGGCATGATCCCCCGGAGCATGAGCGCCAGGCGCCGCGCCGGTCCGGCCCCGAGGTCGCGTGCGGCCGCATCGGCCTCCGGGTCCAGCCCCTCCAGCGCCGGCTGCACCGACCAGACGACGAACGGGAGCGAGCCAGCCGCGTGTGCCAGGACCACGGCCAGCCAGGTGTCATCGAGCCTGAACCGATAGGCCAGGACCGCGCTTCCCAGGGCGACCACGATCACCGGCGCCGCAGCTCGGAGCAGCAGGGCGAACTCCACCACCGGGGCGGCCCAGGTCCGCATGCCCGCCAGCGCCCAGGCCGCGGGGAGGCCCACGGCGAGCGCCAGGATGGTTGCGAGTGCGGCCACGCCCAGGCTGGTCAGGAGCGCCCCGAGAGCATGGGGATCGGCGGCAAAGCGCTCGTACCAGCGGAGGCTGTAGGCAGGCGGCATGGCGGCGGTGGGGCTGAAGCGGTCAGCCAACGAGTACAGGAGCAGGCAGCCGAGTGGCGCCAACATCGCGGCGGTGAAGGCGACGCCGAGCGTCGTCCACACGACTCGCCCAACCACCCAGCTCCACCGCAGCTGGCGGTCACGGGATGATGGCATGGGACCGCCGGCGGATCAGCACCTGGCCCGCCACCGAGAGCGCCACTACCAGGGCCGCGTAGGCGACGCCCAGCGCCGCGCCCGTGGCGAGGTCTCCCTCCCCTTCCGCCAGGAAGTACACGTCCATCGGGATGGTCGTGATCGACGTGCCACTGTAGGCCACGATCGTGATCGAGAACTGCGCGGCGGCGAGCACGAACACGAGCAGCCCGCCGGCCATCAGCCCTGGCGCCATCAAGGGCAGGAGGATTTCCAACCCTCGGCGCAAGGATGAGGCCCCACCGTCCGCAGCGGCCTCCAGCAGCTCCGGTGACACGGTGGCCCGAGCTGCCCAGGCGTTCAGAAAGGCAAAAGGCAGGAACTTCCAGACCAGGGCGGCCACGAGCGAGATCGGGCTAGCGACCAGGTCTGGGGCGTGCCCACCCAGCAGCCCTCGGGCCAGCGGTCCAGCCGGCGACAGGAGGAGCCTGACGGCGTAGGCGGCGACCAGGTGAGGCACCAGCAGCGGTGCCAGGGCAAGGCCGGTCACCACCGCCTGGCCGGGGCCGGACGTGCCATGCAGGCGCACGGCCAGCAGGAACCCGATCACGGTGGCCGTGGCCGCGGCGGCCAGCGAGGTCAGGAGGGTGAAGACCAGGTCCTCGCGATAGCCCGACGTCCAAAGGCGGCCCACATCGACCTTGGCCGCAGCCAGGCGACCCACCTCCACCAGCGGCCAGGCGAACGCCACGCCGGTCAAGGCCAGCGCTGGCAGCGAGAGGGACCAATGCCCCCCACTCCCCAGCGCCCGAGTGCCTCTCGGTGCCGGCGTCATCGCCCCAGGACCTCGGTCGCGTAGCTGGCGTTGAGGTCAGCGATGGCCGCCAACGCGGCGCTGGAGTTGTAGGAGGGGAAGCTGGTACGGTCGATCTCGCTGAGCGGGAACCCAAAGGTCTGGGCGGGCAGGCCAGCCACGATTGAGGGGGCGGTGGAGGCGGGGATCTGGTGCATCATCGTCGCCAGCTTCCGCTGGATCTCCGGCGAGAGGGCATAGTTGACCAAGAGCAGCGCCGCCTCTTTGTGAGCTGCGCCGGCGGGGATCACCAGAGGGGTGTATCGCACCGGGAAGCCCTCCTTGATCAGGAGGTTCTTCATGCCCGAGATCTTGAGCTCGTCGCGGGCGAAGAGCCCGGCATCGTTCCAATACGGCATCACCTCGATCTCGCCGCGTTGGAAGAGGTCGACCAGCTGATCCCCCGTCGCTGGCTCAGGCGTCACCCACTGCTGGAGCTGACGCAGGTAGCTCCATCCCCGGCTCCAGTTGGTCCTGTCCACGGGGTTCGCATAGGCGTGCATGACCGTGAGCAAGAACATGGTCCCTGAGCCGGTCCCGGTGGTAGAGCGGGGGTCCTCGTAGGAGACCTTGCCAGGATGCGCCTTGGCGAAGCTCAGGAGCTCAGCAAGGGAGCGTGGCGGGTTCGGCACCAAGTTGGCGTTGTAGAAGAGCGACATCGTAGGCCGGTAGACCGCGGCCCCATAGACCTTGCCGGCATGGGTGAAGGTCTGACGTCCCGGGCGGTCGATCATGGTCAGGTTGGGGAGTTCACGATGCCCGCTCAGCGGCTCCAGCAGCCCATCGTCCATGACCTGAAGCAAGGTGGTGCTGGGTGCCGTCCGAGCGACATCGATGTCGAATCCAGGCTGGGTCCCGTTTGCCTGGAGCTTCTGGAGAAAGGCGGCGTCCCCCCCTCCTGACTGGAGCACGTTCACGTGGACGGCCACTCCGTACATCTTCTTGGTGTAGTCCTCGAAGCCAGGAGCCAGGACCTGGCTGACGAACTGCTGGAAGTTGGAGTTGGCGGGCCAGTACAGGTTCACCTCCGCTCCCTCGGCGCGGAGCTCCTGGGCGACCCCACCGGCCGATCCCCCAGCTGTCGCGGGCGAAGGCGTCCCCCCGCAAGCCACGGCCAGCAGCGTCGCGCTGGCACCTGCCGCAATCGCCTTCAGCCACCGCACCCTCACACCTCCATTCATAAAAGATCAGATAGATTCAACTTCGACCACCATCCTCCCGATCACGGGTTAAAGAACGGTTACAATTCCGCACAAGATCCACGAAACTGGTCAAGCCCGATCGTGATGCTTCCAGCGCAACGTCGGAACGAGATCCTCACCGTCCTCCGGGCCCGTCCCGCCATCTCGGTCAAGGAGCTGGCAAGGATGCTGGGGGCCTCCGAGATGACCATCCGCCGGGACCTCAAGGTGCTCGACGCCGACGGTCGGCTGGAGAAGGTCCGAGGGGGCGCCGTCCCGGTTGGCCAGGCCCTACCGCCGCTCGATCGCCCGGCGGACGTTCGCTCCACGCTCAACCTTGAGGCCAAGCTGGCGATCGGTCGGGCGGCGGCGGCCATGGTGCCCGACGGGGCGACGCTGATCCTGGACAGCGGGACCACGGTCGGGATGCTCGCTCGAGCCCTGCGCGGCCGCGTCACGGTGGTCGTGACGACCTCCCTGCGGGCGCTCTCCGAGCTGAGGGACCAGTCGGCGACCAGGATCCATCTGATCGGCGGCCGCTACCGTCCTGAGACCGACTCGGTCACCGGACCGGAGGTCGTGACATCGCTGACGGAGTTCAGCGCCGACCTCGCCTTCCTGGGGGCGTCCGCGGTTCGCGCCGGCAGCTTCTACAACTACTACCCGGAGGACGCGCCCATCCAGCGGACCATGGCCAGGCTGGCCTGCCAGGCATGGTTGCTCGTCGACTCCTCCAAGCTGACCGCCGTCGCCCTCGGCCGCGTAGGCGCCCTCAGCGACCTGACCGGTGTGATCACCGACCAGGGAGCCCAGCCCGAGCTTCTCGAGCGGTTGCGGGGCTGGTGTCGCAAACTGCTGGTGGTCCCGTTGCCAGGGTCTCTTGGCGGCCAGCGGACCAGCCCCCCCACCAGCGCCGAATGACGAGACGCCGGGCCAAGCGACCGGCATGAGTTACCTAAGTCAACCCCTCCCTTCGACGGAGGCGGTAGGCGGCCTGCCGGCAGGCGTCGGAGCAGTAGGGGGCGGGCCTGCCCTTCCAGGGCTTGATCCAGAACAGCTTGCCGCACGACGGGCAGGGGCGGATCTCCGGAGGAAGGGGTCGCGGGGAGGGCTTGAAGGGCCAGATTTTCAACCGCGAGCACCTGGTCAGGCGGCGGCCCGCTGCTCGCCGCCGTGGCGGATGGGGTCGTAGGCGATGCCGGAGTGCCAGCAGGCCCAGATGACGCGCAGCCAGGCGCGCATGAGGATGCGGATGGCGTGCGGGTGGCGCTTGCCGCGGGCGCGGGCCTGAGCG